>PLKR01000464.1:4081-10614 GCA_003140655.1 Acidobacteriaceae bacterium
TTCCCCCGCTCCGTGCCGCTAAGATGGAGTGACGAGTTTATGTTTTCCGCGTCCAACTTTCAAATCTGTATTGCCCTTTCAGCATGATGCACCACCGTTCCTATTCAAGGAGACAAACCATGTCTTTGCCTTTGCCCCGAATGACCGCGGCCCATGAGCGCCTCACTCTGCTGCTAATGATGACGGCCTTTGCCGTCCTCGCCTGCACGCAGTTGCAACCGCTTTTGTGCGCTCAGGACGTCCCCGCCGCCCCCATGCCGCAAACTGCGCCAGCTCCCGCCCAGCCGCAGGCGGTTCATTTGCAGGATTATTCCAGGCCCCGCTCGGCCTTTCCGCATTTCCTGCAGCCCTACCGGTCGCAGCAGATAGCGCAGCCGAACCTGGGCAATTCGCCGCGCATCGACTCCCTCATGCGCGACGGCAAGATTTATCTTTCGATTGACGACGCCGTCGCGCTCACGCTTGAGAACAACCTTGATATCGACATTGCGCGCTACAACCTGAACATCGCCGACACCGACTACCTGCGCGCCAAATCAGGCGCTAACATTCTCGGCGTCAACGCCGGCATTGTGCAGAACACTCCCGGTGGCGGCGTGGGCGGTCTTGGCGGCACGGTTGGCTCCGGCACCGGAGGCACCACCGTCGCCCCCAGCGGCGTGGGCACGGGCACCAACGGCCTGGTCAGTTCCACGCTGGGAATCGGTTCGACCATTACCAGCTTCGACCCGGTTGTCACCAGCACGGTGCAGCTCGACAAAGACGACACCGAGTCCACCACTGTAGGGGGCTTCGTCCCAGTCGTGGGACAGAACACTTACACGGCCAACTTCGCCTACACGCAAGGCTTCCAGTGGGGCACTGCTTTGTCAGTGGGATTCAACAACAGCCACATTGCCACCAACAGTTTTGAAAGCCTGCTCACGCCCGAGGTAAACTCGAACTTCCAATTCAGGATCACGCAGAACCTGCTGCAAGGCTTCGGTTCGCTTCCCAACATGCGCTTCATCCGCATCGCCAAGAACAATCGTGAGATTTCCGACGTCGCCTTCCGCTTGCAAATCATCACCACCGTCGATCAGATCGAGGATATGTATTGGGATTTGGTCTACGCCTACGAAAACGTACGCGTGCAGCAAGAAGCTCTCACCTACGCACAGAAGGCGCTGACCGATACCAAACAGCAGGCGCAAGTCGGCACCATCCCGCCCATTCAGGTGGTGAGCGCGCAGAGCACGGTTTCAACCGACGAGCAGAACCTGATCCTGGCGCAGAACAATCTGGAACTGGAAAAGTTGCTGGTGAAGAACGCGCTCAGCCGCAGCATCGAAGATCCGGCGCTGGCCGAAGCCGACGTGATCCCCACCTCCACCATGCAGGTTCCACAGGAGGAAGCGGTCGTTCCTACCCAGGACTTGATCAATGAAGCTCTCGCTCATCGCGCTGAACTGGTCGAGTCGCGCATCGATCTCAATTCGCGCGACCTCAGCAGCAAAGCCGTGCGCAATGCCATGCTGCCTACCCTTGATGCCTTTGCTTATTACGGCGGATCGGGAGTTGGAGGAAATGTTAATCCGGCACTGCTGCCGCCAACTTGCAATCCCGCTGTATCGAGCTGCTTTAGCAGCTCCACTGCGCCACCTCCCTTTGTTAATGGCGGCCCCGTGGGCTACGGCGGAACTTTGAACCAGCTCGTCAACTCCACCGCTCCCGACAAAGGCGTTGGCTTGACGCTGAGCATTCCATTGCGCAATCGCGAAGCGCAGGCCAACCAGGTGCGCGCGGAACTGGAATACCGCCAGGCTCAGGTAAGGCTACACCAGCTTGAAAACCAAGTGCGCATCGAAGTGCGCAACGCGCAATTCGACGTAAAACAGAACCGCGCCGCCGTGCAGGCAGCCCAGTATGCGGTTGACTTTTCCCGTCAGACGCTCGATGCCGATCAGCAGAAACTGAAAGTCGGACTTACCACGACCACCGCGATCTTGCAGGATGCTTCGGTCTTAACCACTTCCGAATCGAATCTGGTTTCAGCTAAAGCTGCCTACGCGAAGTCGCGTATCGAACTCGATCGTGCCACGGGATTGCTGCTCGATCACTCCGGCATTGACGTAGCCGACGCCACGCGCGGCCAGGTCACGCACCTGCCCAGAGTTCCCTACGTCGTTCCGCGGCAGGAAGCTCCTGCGGGAGGGCGGCCTGCACAATCGCCGGCAGGGCAACCTTAGTCCGCGCTGGACAGTAGGTGTCCGCAGCGAGACAATTAGAGATATGCCGAGTGCACATATTTCCGAACGTAACGGGCATGGCCGCTCTGAGCGCCCACATCATTGCGACGTCTGTTCGCAGCGCCGCGCCGCACGTCTGCGCCGGCTGGTGTTAGTCGCTATCGGAGCCTGCTTGTGTTCTTGTCTGCTGCTTCGGGCGCAAACCTCCGATTCCCGAACGGGCGACGCGAACAAGTCATGGAGAGTTACAACCGAGTCGCAAAGTGACAACCTGAATCCCACCCGCACTCTCGAAAGCCACATCCAGAGCGGCAATCGCACGGTGGATAACCAATCGGTCCAGCACCGCGGGGCTAACGGGGATTTCGAACCATACCAGGACATCGAAAAAACAACGGTGCAGGTCAATGCTACGACGGTGCGAACCACAACGAGTACCTTCGGTCGAGCTGCCGATGGAGCGAAAACATTGGTGCAGGTGACAGAAGAAGAAGCGCATACGCTGCCCGGAGGTGGCTCGAACGTAGTACGTAGCACCTCGAATCCCGATGCCAACGGCAACCTTCAGTTGGTTCAGCGCCAAATCGAGGAGACGAAAAAGATCGGCAAAGATGTGGAGGAGACGAAAACGACCGTGATGCTTCCCGGCATCAACGGTGATCTTGCTCCAGCAATGAAGACGCAAGAGCGCCACGAACGAAGCGCGAACGACACCGTGGTATCCCAAAAAACCACGCTGCTTACCGATGGCACCGGAAACTGGCAAGTGAGCGAAACACGGCAAGCCACTACCCGGCAAGAAGGCAAGGACCGCACCACGGAGGAGCGAATCTCCCGCCCGGACGCCGAGGGTAAGCTAGGGGAAATCTCGCGTACCGTGAGCAAGGAATCCGAGAATGCTCCGGGTGAAAAGCGCGACACAGTGGAAACCTATTCCGTCGATGTCCCGGGATCGCCCCGGGACGGCAGCCTGCACCTTGTTGAGCGCACAACTACCGCCCAAAGCACCAGCTCAACCGGGCAGCAAACTACTGCACGGCAGGTGGAGCAGGCTGACCCCAGCGATCCGGGCTCCGGTCTGCGAGTGAACATACTAACCACCGACACGGTGCGCCCTGGATCTTCTGGAGCCCAGGCCACGCAAACCATTCAACTGCGCGACTCGAACGGCAATTTTGATGTGGTCTCCGTGGACACCTCAAAGTCCGATAACGCTCACGCCGTTCAGGTTCAGATAGCCCCTTCCGAAAAGCCAATAGCGCCCGTCGAAAAGGCAAAATGAAGTGAGGCGGAAGTGATGGGCGAGAGCTGATCACGCCGTCTCAGGCCGGCAAAGACCTGATAAACTCGCCCGTGATGGAACGACTGAACGAGCCTGCCATCCCGCGATCTGTGTTGTGGATGGTGCTGCTGTCGTTTGTTCTGCAGGTGGCGGCGATTGGAGTTTTTCGCCAGTACCACACTCGCACCGGAGAAGATAACTTCGGCTTTGGCTTTGAGATGGGCCGCGTGGGCCGTGCCGTCGCCCTGGGGCAGGGTTTCAGCAATCCCTATGGAGGGAATACGGGCCCCAGCGCGTGGGAGCCTCCGCTTTATCCCTACCTGATTGGCGGAGTCTTCAAGATTTTCGGCGTCTACACTTATGCTTCGGCGTGGGTTCTGCTATCGATCAACAGCCTTCTCGCCGCACTCACCACGATTCCGGTTTATCTGATCGCGCACAGAACTTTCGGAGCGCGCGTCGCACTCTGGTCGGCGCGGGCTTGGGCGCTGAATCCCTATATCTGGTACTGGTCGATTCACTGGATATGGGACACGACCTTCACTCCGCTCGTATTAGCGCTGATCTTTCTGGTTTCGTTGGAATTGGCTGCGCTGAAGCTGGAACAATTGCCAGGTTGGCGAGGATGGATACTGTTCGGCGCATTGTGGGGCGTGGGAGCGCTGGCCAATCCCACGATGCTCTCCTTTCTGCCATTTTGCGGGTTGTGGGTGTGGCGCCAGAGATACCGGCGAGGTCTGCCGTCGCTGGCAGGGGTGGTGCTTTCCTCATTCGTATTCTTTCTTGTTCTATCACCCTGGCTGGTGAGGAACTATGAGGCATTCGGACGGTTCGTTTTTATTCGCGACGATTTCGGACTGCAGTTTCGTCTCGGCAACAATAACCTGGCCGACGGCATGCTAATCGCCACCCTGCAGCCTAATCTCAACAAACTTGAGCTTGAGAAGTTTCAGCGCCTGGGTGAAATTGCCTATGAGGCCGACTGCAGGCGGTTGGCGTTCGATTGGATTCGTGCGCACCCGGGGCGATTCGGGGTCATCAGCATGAAGCGGTTTTTCTATTACTGGAACGGTGTGCCCAGACCCACAGGCAGCTCTGCTCCCTGGGATTTCCGCAGCTCCCTGTTTCTGGCGTCGTCGGTACTGGCAATCTGGGGACTGGGCCGTGCGCTGCGGCAGAAGCAGCCCGGAGCATGGCTTTTCGCGGGACTCGTCGCAACCTATCCCACGGTCTATTACTTCGTGTACCCGCACGCCCGCTACCGCCATCCCATCGAGCCTGAGTTGGTTATTCTGGCGGTATTTCTGCTTTCGGAAGTTCGGAGCCGCGCCGATGGTGGCTGGGGAGTTAATTGCTGATTGTTGATTGATGCTTGATGATTGCTGATTGAAAAGCTCGTTGTCTTTGGGCTTCAATCAGCAATCATCAATCAACAATTCCTCATGACCATCTCTGTGGCCATCGTAGCGATGGATGAAGAAGTGAACATCGGCCGCACTCTGGCCAGCGTCCGCTGGGCGGATGAAATTGTGCTCGTCGACTCCGGCTCGAAAGATCGCACCTGCGAGATCGCGCGTGCACAGGGAGCGCGAGTCGTCGTCGAACCGTGGCGGGGTTACGTTGCTCAGAAGCAGTACGCGATCGATCTTTGCACGAAAGATTGGGTGCTGCTGCTCGACGCCGACGAAGAGGTCAGCCCCGGACTGGCTGAAGAAATTCGCGCAGCGATCGCCGACGCAAGCACTGTGAGCGGCTATTGGCTCCCGCGCGAAAATCTGTTCCTGGGCCGCTGGATGCGCCACGGCGGTTTTTACCCTGATCCCAAGCTGCGACTCTTCCGCCGCGGCCACGGATTCGTAACCGGCCACGATCCGCACGACCGCTGCGAACTGAAGCCGGGCTTACCTGGACAAGCGCCAGGAGAAGCGGCGCAACCGACACGCCAGTTCAAGAACGCGCTGGTGCACTACACCTATCCCAATCTAACCCTTTACCTCAGCCACATGAATCGTTATTCGTCACTGGGTGCCCAACTGGCGGTTGCCAAGGGGCATCGCCGCTTCAGTTTCGTCAACATCGTTCTGCGCCCTTTGGCGACGTTCGTCTACAACTATTTCTTCCGCCTCGGATTTCTCGACGGCCGCGAAGGCCTGTTGCTACACCTCTACCACGCCGGCTACGTCTCGTGGAAATACGCCAAGGCGTGGGAACTGGGCCGGAAGCCGCCGCAATAGCAGTGCGCCCGATAGACCGACCGGTCGTTCGAGCCGCACTCCCCCGCCTTGCCCGCTGGCCCGCGCTTCCCTATCATCACAAGAGCACACTGGGGTTCCCATGCCTGCGAAGAAGCCGTCGAAGCCGCAAGTTGCCGAAAGTCCCGTCGCCGACGTTTTTGAAAACCGCCATCCCTCCAGTGAGGAGAAAAAGTGGGCGGAGAAAACACTTGCGCCAACTCTCGAAAAATCTCCCGAGCGGCCGATTGGCGCGCCCACCGGCGTGAATCTCGACGAGCACGGACACGCGCGCTTCACCACGATTTCCGGCGTCCCCGTGCGCCGCCTCTACACGCAGGCCGATCTCCCCGAGGACTGGAGCGAGGAAAAGTATCTGGGATATCCCGGCGTTCCTCCGTTCACTCGCGGTATTCACGCAACGGGATATCGTGGCAAGCTCTACACCATGCGGCAGTTTTCCGGCTTCGCGTCGCCGGAAGAGACCAACCAGCGCTACAAATATCTGCTGGAGCACGGCGGCGGCGGCCTTTCCGTCGCATTCGACTTGCCTACGCTGATGGGCTATGACTCCGATCACCCGGCCAGCGAGGGAGAAGTGGGCAAATGCGGTGTGGCAATCGATTCGCTCGAAGACATGGAAATCCTCTTCGGCGGCATCGATCTCGAAAAAACGACAGTGTCGATGACCATCAACTCGCCCGCGTCGGTGCTGTGGGCAATGTATCTAGTCGTCGCTGAGAAGCAGGGCGCGGACTGGAAAAAGATTTCCGGCACGATTCAGAACGACAT
>PLKR01000157.1 GCA_003140655.1 Acidobacteriaceae bacterium
GAGTCAAATCAGAACTTTTTTCGGACGGCTTGAATAGCCCAGGTATTTTGACCGGAGGTTCGCCAGGCCTAATGACCGCGACCAAATCGCCGTCCCCATGGGTAAGTTCTTCAAATTCAGACTTTGCATGAGCGACCGAATTACGAACTCGAATTAGCGAAGCAAGTCGTTGATAAACGATGTGCTCTTTATTGATCGAATATCTTCCTTCAGTAAGAACGGGAACAACCGTGATCAACTTTCTCGGCAGGGGTAAGGTGACGAGAATTGTCGCCACTTCTTCGCCGTATTTCTCCAGGGAAAACTCAAACAATGTATCGTTCAGTTTCGCCTCAAGATAAGCTGCACATGTGAGGACATACGGAACGACCAGCCAATCCTTTCTTTGAGCCGCTTCATAGTGTCCCCGCAACTTCTCCAAGATGTGGGCAAGTGGAGGGCTTCTAAACGTTACCCTCACATACTTTGTCTCCTGATTCATCCGACGGAGATTCTGCCACGAAGCCCAAGACCGAAGCAACCGTTACGCGAACTCATCCGCCCACATTGAACGGATGTTCTTCCCATAGAATATCCTCGTTCTTGAAGCACAAAGCAGGCCGCTACCGACCCTGCCAAGCCTATTAATGCTTTACGGGACTTTTCACTTCGATTATTTCGCTTCGCTCTAACACCGCCGCCAAGTGGCTGGCTCTTGCCCCAAACGCAGGCAGCCTAATTTAAGGCAGCCAGATGGGTCGCGTGAGCCAGTTAGCCGGAAACCCCATGCTCGAAGACACTGGGAAGGCCTGCGCAACAATCAGCTCCCGAACGCGGTGACGCCAGCCGCCGGTCGGCTGAATAATCTCCATCATATGCGCAAGCATGACCAGCGTGTTGTAGAGCTTGTCTGNNCGAGCGCGGGAGGCTTTGAGATTGGCGGCTGGAGTGTGATGGTGAACTTGCGATTCCAGAGCCTCGAATGGTGGGCACAGGTATTGCGCACAATGTTGAGGTGGTGGAGAAACGAGCCCAGCGCCCGCTCATCGAGCTGGTAGGTATCCGCGATAACCTGGCGAAGATTTTGCTCTGATAGAATCTTGTAGAGCATCGAAGTCGGCCCAAAGGACATGACTTCGCAAATTGCCCAAATAGGAGGGCGATTTGTTCCGTAGGTCCTCCGGAAATGGGCGACAAAATCCTCTGAACTCCTGCCGAGCTCTTGATCCAATTTCGCCAAGGTCTTCGTGTGCGCCACGCCGTCGCTGAATATCGCTGGCGATTCATATGCCTGGCATCCGTGCCTGTGCCCCACTTCGTACGCCCAGCGTGATCGGACAGAGATTTCGACACGCTTTGTGGCCTCCAACACCAGATGCCGAAGTTGGCGATCATAGTCATAGAGAGCCCAAAGCTGCTCAAACGTCGTTCCGGGAAGAAATTGATCGGGATTGCCATGCACGGTCAGCGCGAATCGGTACGCTGAAATGCGGTAATAGTTGTGGTGCCGCAGGCAGTGCTCAGCAAAAACCGGGTCGGCGATTATGAGCCCCCTTCCACCCAAGATAACCAATTGCCTGGCGTAGGATTCGGCAGGCTTTGTGTATGCCGGCATTAGCGACCTCCAGAAGGGCCAGTCGCCACAGGTTGCGCTGAACCGGGGCCGCCGTATCCTAGGCTCATATCGCAGGGCCCAAAAATGAATAACCCCCCTGTTGCGCAGTCCCCGTCTTTCGACAGACCCGAGGCGTGGGAGGTGTTGTTGGGGGAACAATCGGCCACACTGCCTGTAAACTCAAGCCGAAAGGTGTGTAGGTAATGCCCCCAGTTCGTGATGGGAAATGACCCCCTGGTGAACCTGGGGTTCGACTGGCATGAGGTTGAATGCACGGCAGTTAGCAACATCTAGACCAGCAATATGGGATTAACAAGGCACTTCCGATGGGCAGAGCAGAAGTTGGCAGAACAAGAGTGCCCGGAGGACACTTTCCTACTTCCCATTAATGTCGCTGTCGCCACTCCTCGGCAACTTATCGACCACGTGAATTCTTCTCAGCACCCGCAATGGCTGGACCGCCAACAGTTTTTCGGGGAGATGATCCAAAAGCCTGCTTAGAATGGTCTTGGTGATCGGAATGCCGTTTACCAAAATACCGTCGGTCTCTTCGACAACTCCAGGCTCTGTGAGGCACTGTTCCCTGGGCCCAATGCCTTCGGTAATCATGCCTACGAACTCAAGATCGTCCTCAGTAACATGCTTGAATATCGGTCCGCCGCTCATACCGCCGAAGCTGNNGCGATCAGAGACGCCTTCGCATTGAGCGGCTACGTCCACCTGGGGATGCTGCATCACGTTCGGCCGTGTTTTGTGCGGACCTCGAAGTTCGCCCGGGTAGCCTTTAGACAGGCACCAGTCTCCTACCTGCAATGTCGTGATTGCCATGGGTTCTGGTAAGAAATCCTTCCCACCATCAACGATTGATGCCCCATGAAGAGCAAAGATCGCCAAGTCTGCCGGGCCATCGAGTGGATCGGATGGGGAGGCGTATACAAGACNNAGAGCCAGGCTGAGGTTTTGCTCGAGGGACGGTAATTCATAATCACCTACGACGTGTTTGGCCGTGATCCCTAAATGGAAATCGCGATAGATGAGGAACGTCATCGTCCCCTGCTCACGCGAGTCGGGCTCTTTAATGATGCCGCCGAATTCGCTGAAAATCGGCGCGATGAATTTCGAGCATTTTGCCAGTGTCGGCATAACCTAATATCTCAATTTTTGGCGGGCGTTTGTTCCGCGGTTCGAGTCATCAGTCGCTTACAGTTAAATGAGATCTCAAACTTGGCTTGGGAGCGCAGGGCACAGAATCTCAGGATTCGTCTCCCGTTATGCCAGCAAACCGAGTCGATAGGTCTATTGCGTCAATAATCGCGCCAGATGCATCGCTTTGGATTACGATGCCTCCCGGATGGGAGAGAAATGGAGTCACTACATCGCGGATAAAGTCCGCTCCAGTGCATTTCTTCGCCATGCTGAACCCCACCTGTCGATGCCACAGAGCGCGCGACTCGACAACCTTGGCATTGTCGAACGTC
>PLKR01000223.1:0-297 GCA_003140655.1 Acidobacteriaceae bacterium
GTAATCCAGACCAAAATCACCGCGCCAACAAATGCCACAACGATGGAACCGATCATGCCGCCGCCCGGCCAGATTCCCAGGAGCCCGAAGACCCAGCCGCCCAGAACGCCGCCGCAAATGCCCAGAATGATGTCAACCAGCACGCCGTAGCCGCCACCCTTCATAACCTGGCCAGCAAGCCAACCTGCGATCAGTCCAACCACGATCCATGCAAGAAATCCCATAGGTATCTCCTTAGGTCCGCTTGAAGCGGGCAGCCCCGAAATGTAACACCCTAGCCCATCAATACTCAAGTGC
>PLKR01000223.1:330-3065 GCA_003140655.1 Acidobacteriaceae bacterium
TTGCCCAATCAGAATGCATCGCGTTGCTCTGAAGAACTGATGTCTGCGAAGTGCCCGCCGCCTGGCGGCCAGTCAGGATCTACGCTTGGTCTTGAGCCGGACTTTGGGGCGTACACGTTTATACTTGAGCGCGATCATCCCTTGGGAAAAAGTCTTGTTCTCGACCAGCGAGAAATCACGTTGAGGGAAACCGCTGGGGAACAGCGGAATGCCTTCTCCAAGCAGGACCGGAACAACTCCGAGATAGAGTTCATCGACCAGATCCGCCTTGAGGAAGTCGCGGGCAAGTTCGCCACCACCCATGAGCCAGATGTCTTTGTTCTTGCCGGGGCGTTTGCGGAGTCGGCGAACGAAAACGGCCGGGGATTCGTTGACGAACGTGAGCCCATCCCGTTCGCCCGGCGGCTTGGAATGGGAGAAGACGTAGGTCGCCAATCCTCCGGTGCCGGTGAACGGTCCGCCGCCCATTTTGAGAGCGGCCTCGAGCGTCTTGCGTCCCATGATGTAAGTATCGATAGTCGCGAAAAACGGACCCATCGAGTAGTCCTTCGGCATAAACAAGAAGTCGACCGCTCCGTTCGGGCGCGCGATATAACCATCGAGGCTGATGCCAAGGCCGAGAACAATTTTTCGCATAATGCAGCATTGTAAACGCAGACCAATTCTCTCTTCATTTCAATTTCTTCTGGCATCAGTCGCATCGAGGGTTGGAGCCTGGCGCAGCCTCGTAACGCACCTGCATTGGCCGCACCTTCGTAACCACCTCACCTGCACAATTTTTGTTGCACTTTAACATGGTTGAAATATTCTCGAAGTAACATCTGTTTGCAGGAGGCTGCCGCATGGGTTCGCCGCGTTTTGCGAAGTCGCTGCCACTGCAGGTGGCCGCGATCTGTTACCGCAAGCGGGGCACGGCGGTGGAGTTCCTGCTGGTCAATACCAATGGCGGCAACAAGTGGACCTTTCCCAAGGGATCACCCGAGGCCCGCCTCTCACACAGCCGGGCCGCCGAACGCGAAGCTGCCGAAGAAGCTGGCGCCCTGGGCGCCATCGAGCCTCGCCACTTTCATCTCTACATTCATTCCAAGGGCGTGTTCTGGCAACCGGGCGGCGTGCAGGAATATGTGGTCAAGGCTTTTCTGATGGAAGTGCATCAGGTGCGCCCCGCTGACGAACCGATGCGCCATCCCACTTGGTTTAGCCCGGAAGAAGCGCGGCAACGGCTGGCCAAAGGCCGCGAAGTAAAGTACGCGCACGAACTGGAAGCGGTGATTGATCGCGCGCTCGAGCGCATTCACTTCCACGGCGAGTTGTGGGAGAAGTCTCCCGAAAGCCGCAACGGTCGTACCGCGGCGCACCCGTAACCCCCTGGCCACTCAATATTTCGAAACTCACTACCCGGTAACTCGCCACTCGGCACTCGCCTTTTGTGAGACGATGAATCCAGCCCATGATCCAGCTTTCTGGCGCCGGAAAACGTTTCGGCCACAAACTTCTTTTTGAAAACACCGACTGGCTGATCACGCCCCACGACCGCGTCGGTCTGGTGGGCGCGAACGGCACGGGCAAGTCCACGCTGATGAAGGTTCTCGCGGGCCTGGATACATTCGACTACGGCTCGCTCATCGTCGCCAAGGGAACCACCGCGGGCTATCTGCCGCAGGATGGGCTCTCGCTTTCCGGACGCACTGTGTTTGCCGAGTGCATGGCAGTGTTCACCGAACTGCACGCCATGGAGCGGGAACTGGAAACGCTCACGCATCAAATTTCCGAACTCGACCATGCCAGCCCGGAATATGCCGACGTGGCCGACCGTTACCACAGCCTGGAACACGAATTCCGCACCCGCGATGGCTACTCAATCGAAGCCGAAGTGGGACGCGTGCTGCAGGGACTTGGCTTTCGCAAGGAAGACTGGGAGCGGCAGACGGACGAGTTCTCCGGCGGCTGGCAGATGCGGCTGGCGCTGGCCAAGCTGTTGCTGCAGAAGCCCAACCTGCTGNNTTGGTGCTGATCTCGCACGACCGTTATTTTCTCGACGTAACGGTGAATAAGATCGCGGAAATCTGGAACAAACGGTTCTGGTTTTACACCGGCAACTACGACAAGTTCCTGGCGCAGAAGACGCAGCGCAACGAGCAGTTGCAGGCCGCCTACCGCAACCAGCGCGACCGCATCGAGCAACTGGAGGTGTTCATCAACCGTTTTCGCTACCAGGCCACCAAGGCCAAGCAGGTGCAGAGCCGCATCAAGGAACTGGAAAAGATCGAGCGAATCGAGATCCCGCCGGAAGAAAAGACGATTCACTTNNTCGGCGAAAAAGAAGTCTTCCGCGACGTCAGCTTCCTGATCGAGCGCGGCGACCGCATTGCCTTGGTCGGCATAAACGGAGCGGGCAAGTCCACGCTGATCAAGCTCCTCGCGGGCGCGGAGCTACCGACGGGCGGCGAATACAAACTCGGCCACAACGTTGAGGCCGACTACTTCGCCCAGGATCAATACAAAGAGCTTGATGCCGACGCGCGCATGATTGACGACCTTGGCAACGCTTCTCCGGGTTCTACGCAGACTGAACTGCGAAGTCTGCTGGGATGTTTTCTGTTTTCCGAAGACGACGTTTTCAAGAAGATCGGCGTGCTCTCCGGCGGCGAGCGCGGCCGCTATGCCCTGTTGCGTCTGCTGTTGCATCCGGCGAATTTTCTGCTGCTCGACGAGCCCACCAACCACCTCGACCT
>PLKR01000195.1:0-5100 GCA_003140655.1 Acidobacteriaceae bacterium
GAAAGTACCGCTGCACTTCACTCTCGAATCCATCAAGATAGGCCTTCAGAATCTCCGGCTTCTCCGTCTCGGCCACCGGCCGCAACCGGAACCTGATCCGCGTGCTTCCCTTCTTCAGCGTGACCTCACCTGCGGCCTCGGCGTTGCGTACCCATTGCGTGCGCCCACGCGGAGCCACCAGGAATCGCTTGCCTTTCCATTCCAGCAGATTGATAGGAGTTGAGTAGAGCTTCCCGCTCTTGCGCCCGCGCACTTGCAGCAGATATTTGTGGGGAAATGGGAGGCCGATCCCGACCAGAAATCCGAAAAACCGATTAAAGATCTTCTCGACCGGAGTCGGTTCGCGAAAAACCGCCAGGCTGGAATTCATGCACCCAANNAGGTGCGCATCGCATTCCTTGCACGAAACCGCAGTCCGCTCCATCCCAATCGAAGTGTCGCTTATCTCTCGCACATTTTCCTGCGCCAGCGGAGCCCAAAAGCTGGGCCAGCCCGTTCCCGATTCAAACTTCGTCTCCGAGCTGAACAGCGCATTGTCGCAACAGATACAACGATAAATCCCCTTGTCGTGCAGGTTCCAATATTTCCCCGTGTAGGCGATCTCCGTATCCGCATGCCGCGTGATTGCAAACGCTGCCGACGGAAGCTGCTTCTTCCATTCCTCCTCCGTCTTCACCACCTTCGCAATCTTCACCTTCGCCAGCCGCTTGCCCTCGTCCGAAAATTGCACAATCGTTACTTCTCCCGGCTCCGACTTCGCCGCCGCAATCACGTGCGGCGTCCTCCACCGCCACAACAACGCGCCCCCCAGCGCCGCTCCCGCGCCCGCCAGAAACACACGCCGCGAAGTTCTGTTTTCTTCCTTACCGCGATCCAGGTCGAACATGGCTCCTCCAACTCGAATGCATCCTGAGCAAGACGTTCTTTGTCGTCCGTTTAGCCCGCTTCCCTATTTGTTGTACAACTCCGGAAACTCCTTCTTCAAATTCGCCACCTTCGGCGCATCGTTATGCACGATGTAAGGATTATCCGGATGCAGCTCCGCATAATTCTGATGGTAGGGTTCCGCCGGATAAAACTTCTGCAGCGCCACCACCTGCGTCACAATCGCCCGAGGAAACACTTTGGCCTGGTCGAGCTGCGCGATGTAAGCCTCCGCAATCCGCTTCTGCTCCTCACTGCCGTAGAAGATTATCGACCGGTACTGCGTGCCTTCATCCGGCCCCTGCCGGTTCAGTTCCGTAGGATCTAGCGCCACCGAAAAGAACACNNCACCGTACCTCCCGAGTATCCCGAGGTCGAGCTGCGCACGCCCTTCACATGCTGAAACACCGCCTGGATTCCCCAGAAGCATCCCCCCGCCACCACGGCCGTCTCTTTCCCCCGAGCCGTGGCCTTCGCCTCGTCCGCCGCCGGAGCCGGCACCGCCGCGCTTGCTCCACTCCCCGTCTGGCAAGCCAACGTCCCCGCCAGCACCGTCAAGACCATCGCCACCATCCGAATCGAAACTCTGGACATAACCATCCCTCCCGGCCTAAACCGCCATCCTCACCATTAGACTTACGAATCCGAAGGAAGTTTCGGATGTCCTCGGTATACAATATGACCTCTTCATGACCTCTTCGCAGTTCCAGCCGTTCTCGGTCAGGCCTCAGATTGTGTGGGGACAGCCGCCCTCGGCTGTCCGCGGAGCGAAGCGACGCCACGCCTGTGTGGAACGGACACTCTTGTCCGTTGGCTTTGGCTTTGACTTTGCCGAGCCAGTTCAAGTTTGTCTGAGAACTGAGAACCGAGAACTGCCTTACTAAGCCGCCAACCGCGAGATCGTTTCCGTTCCCTTGCGCACTGCCAACGACATCGCCACCCGCGCAACCCCGCTGAAGATCAGGCTTATACCCACCAGCGTACCGATGGCCCAGGCCGCGCTCGACGGCCATTGCATGTAGATCAGCAAACCCAGCAGCAGGGTAACGATCCCGTCAATCAGCACCCAGCTCGATCCGTGTATCGGACGCATCTTCACATACAACACGATGTTCAGGATGCCTTCAATCACAAACAGCGACGCCAGCACCAGAGTAAGCGACGCCACGCTCAACACGGGATGCAAGAGCAGGTACGCGCCGAAGCACAGATACGCGATCCCCACCAGAGCCTTCCAGATCCTACTCCCCGCGCCATGCGCGCGAAAAGCCAGCATCAGGTGAACGATGCCTGCCAAAACAATCAGCCACCCAACCACCACGCTCACCGCCACGGCGGCAAGAAACGGCGAACCCACCGCCATCACGCCAAACACAATCAGCAACACGCCCCACAAAACCGAAACCGTCGAAGTTCTACGCACTATCTCAACCGGACTGTTCTGTGCCATAAAGGCCTCCCTTAAAGAATCGGACTAAGCCTACCTCAAAAACCGCCCAAAATGAAGTGCAACTTCGCGTGGGGGCGACCTGCAGATCGCTCGAATGTTCCAACTGGAACATTTCACTTTGCAGAAAAGTTTCGGCGTAAGTCGTTGATTCCTGGTGCGGTCTTTTTGGCGGGTCAATGGAACTAAGGGGTTAGGCTGTGGAAGAAACGTCTACTTTTGAGGACGTCGAATGCCTACTAAAGTAGACTTGACAGGCGCGTGATGTACTTTTTGTGGTACAGGAGGGTGTTGGGGGTCGTGGCGCTGACGGTTTAGAGGTCAAAATAATGACAACAAAGGAGTTAGGGATGTTGTTCTTCGGATTTGCCTGTATTCCCTTCGCCTCGACCGTAACGATCTGATTTGGGGTGGGAGGCAAGATTGGAGGTCGCTGCGTGGGTGTGGACGTCGAGGACTTCAGCGCCGGAGGTCGGGGGCGATCCACTCCAGCAGTTCGCGGGCATTGACTATCAAAGTTTGACGCCAACTCTTGGGAAAGTGGCGTTTGTTGCCTGTGACCAAATAGTCCGCGCGCGCCACGTCGGCGCATTCCAGAAATCGGTCGTCGGCTGGGTGCAGCGTAACCTTCAATTCATGCTGGGGACGCACTATCCGGGCCGCGACCCGAATCAGCCGCATTGATCTTGCAACTTGTTTCGCGCCGATGCCGAACTTGGAACGGCTCAGAACATCGGCATACTCGCCGAGAATCGCCTCGGTAACGGCCAATTGCAGTTTTCCAGCAAGGACAAGATCCAAAACATGGCGCTCATAGCCCTCGCTCTTCAGGTGTGCAGACACGACCACGTTAGTATCCAGGACAACGCGGGTCGTTTTCATCGAAGGCGTCTCACGGAAGTCTATCCGCCGAAGTTAGAGTGAGCGCTCGCGCCGGTAGCTGCGGATTTCGCGGTCAATCTCCCGCTGGGAAAGTTTGTCCTTGCCCTTTTTGCGGGCCTCTGCGCGTATGGCGGCAAGAACTTTCTTTTCCGGCGCGATGGTGTTGAGAAAGTCCTTGATGCCCATGATCACAACCTGCGGCTCGCCTCGGCGGTCCACCACGAAGCGGGTCTGTTCCAAGCGAGCGCGCCGCATGATCTGCCCCAGTTGGGTGCGCGCTGCCAGAGCGGAGATGACTTTCAGGGATGTATCGAGGGTAGCCATTGTGTATTCGAACTAATTAATCAGTTCGTTACAATCTTAGCATGATGGTCGGTCGGACGGGCGGCCTCTTTGCTGCTCAGGGTCAAAGAGGAGGCAGGCGGCTGACGCCCGAGCGTGAGGGCGTGAGCGTTTTTCCTGCCGTCCAGTGGGAGCGACGAATGACCGGTAGCTAAATCGCCTGCGGCTGATTCCTCTTGACATTTCGCCTTCCATTCGCCAACAATATCCCCATGGCGATCACACGCAGGCAGCGCGAAGTTTATGACTTCATCTCCCGCTTTGTGGCGGAGCATGGCTACTCTCCGTCGTTTGAAGAGATTGGCAACGGGCTTGACCTGAACTCGCTGGCGACCGTGCACAAGCACATCACCAACCTCGAGAAGAAGGGACTGCTCACCCGCGACTACAACCGCAGCCGCTCCATCGACCTGCTGCCGCCCAAGGGACGACTCAAGCAGGCCATGAGCGTGAACACCGGCCTGGTACTGCCGCTGCTGGGGCGCATCGCTGCCGGCCAGCCCATCGAAGCCGTGCAGAGCAATGAGACCATCTCGCTCGCCGACTTCGTCCGCTCGAAAGACGTCTTCGTGCTCGAAGTCCGCGGCGATTCCATGCAAGATGAGGCCATCCTCGACGGCGACTACGTCCTGGTCGAGAAGCTGAAGACGGCGCACAACGGCGACATCGTGGTCGCTTTGGTGAACAAAGATGACGCCACGCTTAAGCGTTTTTATCGCGAAGGCGACAACATCCGGCTCCAGCCTTCTAACGTGACTATGAAGCCGATCATCGTGCCGGCGGCATCGGTGGAAGTGCAAGGCCGCGTGATTGGCGTGCTGCGGAAGTATTAAGGCTTCTAGCTTCTAGCTGCTGGCTTCTAGCTTCCTAGCTTCTAGCTAGCCCCGGCAAAGCCTTTAACTGCGAAGAGCGCGAAGAACTGCCGCGAAGATCGCGAAGGAATCCTGGGACTCTGAATCTCTATGCAACGCCAAAGTCGATTTCGAGTTCAATCGATTGCTGGGATCTGTCTGTTCCTGGGCCTCGCAGCGTATGGGTGCGCGCAGAGCCAATCGGCGGCGCAGGGTGCGCCCGCGAAGGAGAAGGTTGTGACGAGTCACGCGAGTGGAACGTTCGATGTGAAGCTGACGCCGCAGGCCGCTGAAAATGGGGCCGATGCAGGCCTTGCCGCTGCAAACCTGGGAAGAATGTCGATCGACAAACAATTCCACGGTGATCTGGAGGGCACCAGCAAAGGATTCATGCTCTCCTCGGCTGCAACCATCGTGAAAGGCTCTGGAGGATACGTCGCGATGGAACGCGTGACGGGAACGCTGAAGGGGCACAGTGGCAGCTTCGTCCTGCAACACAGCGGGACTATGACGCGGGGCACACCGCAACTGAGCATCACGGTTGTGCCGGACTCCGGCACCGATCAACTGACCGGCCTGGCGGGAACGATGACCATCAAGATCGACAACGGGAAGCACTCGTACGAGTTCGAGTACACCCTGCCGGAAACGCCG
>PLKR01000195.1:5157-13155 GCA_003140655.1 Acidobacteriaceae bacterium
AGAGTGGGGATGCCGGTAACTTTGTAACGCATGGGCGTGGAGCTGTTGGCGTCCACATCCATCTTGCCGATCTTGATCTTGCCTTGATAGTCCTTGGCCAGCTCCTCGACAATGGGAGCGATAGCGCGGCAGGGGCCGCACCACGTCGCCCAGAAGTCCACCAGCACGGGCTTGTCCGACTTCAAAACGTCCTGGTCGAAGTTCGCATCGGTGACTTCGACGATTCCATTGCCTGCCATGTTTGTTTCTCCTCGTTGTAACGTCGCGATGTCGGCGGACGCTCCATCGAGTGTCTTTGCCGGGGCCCGGACGATCTTAATGAATACGATCTACCAAATGCTTCCCCACCTTGGGGGCGGGCCTCTTTATCGTACCACTTGACGTTTGATGCGCGGGCTGAGGCGAAAGTCGCACAAAGAGCAGCCCGGCGTCCCCGGGGTACCTCGGGAGCTAAAGCAGGCATTCTTGTTGATCGGAGGCGGTAAGCTTCTGGAAGCCGTGCCCTTCCCAAGACATTTACCAGGGCAGTTCTAGAAGATGAACTTCACCGCCGCCTGCATCAGCCGGGGAGCGGCGGCACTGACCACCTCTCCGAACGACGAGCTGTTGATGTTGCCGTTCACGGAAGCCGGTCCGTAGAACTGGGCGTGGTTGAAGATGTTGAATCCCTCGAGACGGAACTGAAGAGACTTGGATTCTGTGAAGGGCACGGTCTTCAGCAGGGCCATGTCATAGTTGACGATGCCCGGGCCGTAGAAGAACCGGCGTTTGGCATTACCCGGCTGTCCCAAAGGCTGAAGACTGAAGAGACTAGTGTTGAAATAGCGTTGGCCGTTACGAGGGTCGTGATTCAGTGCGAGCCCACCCGGAGTGTACTGCGGTTCGTCGACGCCATAGTTGTTCACCCCGTTCGGTTCCGTGCCCAGCAAGGAATTGTCGCCGTAATTGTAGAGCGTGACGGGAAATCCAGTACTGAAGCGGGTAATCCCGGAAACCGCCCAGCCTTGGGTCCAGCGGTTGGAAGCGCGGAAAAGTCGATCGAAGGGGAGTTGGTAGTTGTAGCTCACCACGAAGTTCTGCTTCACGTCGAAGGCGGAAAGAGCCTTGCTCAGCGCGGGATTGATCGGGTTGATCTCTTCTCCAAGATTGGAAGCCTGATCTAGCGACTTGCTGTAAGTGTAGCCGCCAAGAATCTCCAGGTGGCCGCTGGTATGGCGCAGAGTGACTTCGAGCGCATTGTAGTTGGAATTGCCCACTGTGGCCTGGTTCGTATCGCTGCCAAAGTTTCCGCCCAGTGGACCGCGAATTCCGTTGATCGTCTGGCCCGAAGCTGTCTTGTAAGTGTTGCCTTCGAGGAACGGCCCGCAGGGAGTTTGTCCGCTTGCGAGGTTCGCCGGATTCATCAGTTGCAAACAGAGTGCGGGATTGCCGGGGTTGGCTTCCACGAGCGCGAGCAGGCGATGTCCCTGGGTGCCCACGTAACTGGCGCTGAGGACGGTGTTGGGCGAGAGTTGGCGCTCCAGCGAAAACATGTATTCCTCGGTGTAGGGAATGCGGTTGGTGGTGGGATAAGCCGGGAGTCCACTGATGGGTTCGTACTGCGACCAATCGATGTTTGGGTCGGGATGGCTCGCCGAGGAGTTGAGCGGCGCCAGTTGCACCGGGAAGTATTGGCTGCCCTGACCAGTGGAAGCGGAGAGGAACGGAGTGGCGAACAGCGGCGGAGTGGGACTGGTGTAGGTGGTGCCGTAAGGCGCGTTCGCGCTGAGAACTCCGATGGTGAGCGCTTCGATGGCGGTGTAAAACGTGCCGAAGCCAGCGCGCAGGCTGGTCTGCCCGGGACCTCCGAGGATCTTGCCGAGAAGAGAATCTGAATCGGCACTGGGTGAGTAAACGAGGCCGATGCGCGGTGCGAAATCTTTGTTGCCGGGTGGAGCTAAGGTGCGTGGAACTCCCGGATCGGTCGGGAAAAGGATTCCAGCGGGAGCGGTGGGAAAGACTACGGATTGCCTGCCCGGTTCCAGGACCGCGAGCTGATTGTATTTCTCGTACCACGGTTCGATCCGGTCCCAACGCAAACCGTAATTGAGTGTGAGGTTGGGCCTCAGCCGCCAACTGTCTTGCGCGTAAAGGCCGAGATATTTGTTGCGTCCGTAAAAGGGTTGGAGCTGGCTCTGGTTGTATTGGGTGGGAGCGCCGAGCAGGAAGTCGGCGAAATCGGATCCGGTTTGGCTGCCGAAAAAAAGGAAGCTGCCGTTGAACTGAGCAATGGCATGAGTGTTGACCTGGTCGTAGTGAAATTCGCCGCCGACCTTAATGGTATGAGTGCCCGCGACTTTGGAAAAGTTGTCGAGCCACTGGTAAGTGTTGTTGGNNTCGTTGGAATCGCGCAGGTAACTGAAGCGGAATTCGTTGACCGCAGTCCCACTCAGCGTCCTGGTGTTGCCCAGGTTCAGCAACTGGGCGCGGCCCAAATTTAGAGCGTTGAAGCCCGGCACACTGGCTCCGCCTTGAGCCGTGGGATAAGGGTTGTCCTGACTAAAGTTGTCGAGGAAATAGTAGGCCGAGAACAGGCCCCAGTGCGTGTTGGCGTCGAGGCGGAGCGCGCCTTTGTTGTCATGCAGTGCCTGGTTGTTGGTGGAAGTAGAAAAGAAGTTGCCGGACTGATTCGGTGCTGGAATGTATTGCAGTAGATGCTGGGCCGGAGGGGACCACGCGCTGATGGGGATCTGCAGGGTGGGAAGGACACAAGCAGTGGTGCTCATCGCGGAATAATTTGTGTTCGTGCAGCCAGGGAAATAATAGGCCTCACCGGTGGAGACTGGATAACCGAGATTCTGAGAGAGTGAGGTGGCGAAAGCAGCACCGCTTACGATCGTGGACAAGGACATGGCTAAATCGGACAGAT
Source organism: Acidobacteriaceae bacterium (assembly GCA_003140655.1). Classification (GTDB taxonomy): domain Bacteria; phylum Acidobacteriota; class Terriglobia; order Terriglobales; family Acidobacteriaceae; genus Sulfotelmatobacter. The sequence goes on from PLKR01000195.1 coordinate 8,066, forward strand.
CGCCCAAGCGGTCCTGCATGGAGGGTACGGGAATCAATCCGGTGTCGACGCCCTGGGTCTGACGCGTGCCTTGGTAATCTGTGTAGAAGAAGATCTTGTTGCGCGTGACTGGGCCGCCCAGCGTGCCTCCGAACTGATTCTGGTCAAAGGAGCCGCGGGTGGGAGAAAAGTAGTTACGCGCGTCCAGGTTGGTGTTGCGCAGAAATTCAAAGACATCGCCATGAAATGCGTTGCTGCCTGACTTGGTAATGACATTGATCTGGCCGCCGCTGTATTCGCCATATTCGGCATCGAAATTATTGGTGAGAATTCGGAACTCGGCGATGGAGTCGAGATTGGGAACAATCGCGGTGCCCATGTTGACGTCTTCTTCGACATCGCTGCCATTCACCATGAAGCTGTTGGCGAATTCCCGTTGACCGTTGATGGAGACGGTGCCGGGGTTCAAGTCTCCCGAAGGAGAGAATGCGCTGGCGCCAACATCCTGAACCGTGCTGGAAGTGATGGAAGTGGCGGGAGCGACGCCGGACTGAAGGGCGAGCAGATCGGTATAGCTGCGATTATTCAGAGGCACGCCGGTCATGGTGGAACCGGTGATGACCTCACCCATCTGGGAACTGGAGGTTTCGACGTGAACCGCATTCTCGCTGACCGTGATGGCGTCAGTTCTTTCGCCTACCTGCAGCACTACATCCAGGAGAAGGGAGCTATTGGCGTCGAGCACGATTCCGGTGCGGCGGTAGGGTTTGAAGCCGGGATGGTTCACTTCGAGAACGTAGCCGCCGACGGGAAGAACTGGGAAAGCATAAGTGCCCCGGCCGTCGGCAGAGGCGGATTGCAGGACACCGGTGCTCGGGTTGGTCAAAGTGACGGACGCTTTGGCAATCGCGGCGCCCGACGGGTCTTTAACTGTGCCAGAAATGCTGCCACCCACGCCAGCGAAGGCTGTCCCTAGCAAGCAGAGGGGCAGGCACAGGCGGCGCAGCGACATTTTGGAGAGACTCCGCATGGGCTTCTGAATGGTTCCAGTTGCAATCGAGTCGCATCTGAAGTGCCGTCTTCATATTGACGGATGTTCCTATATGCCGTCAAGAAGGGGCGGAAGATTCCGTCGCAGCGCGGTTGCGACCAGTTGCGACTGTCGAGGAGGGCCTTATGCCATTACCGCAAACCGAAATCCCGGGCCGATTGCAGTCTCATTTCGCCGACCGGGGAATCCGCATCACCCAGCAACGTCGCGCCATTCTGCGGGTGATGGAGACGGCCAACAAACACCTGGATGCGGCCCAGCTTTTGCGCAAGGCACAGAAGCTGGATGCCAGCGTGGATCGCAGCACGGTGTACCGGACCCTGCGACTGCTCAAGCGGCAGGGTCTGATTGACGAACTCGACCTGATGCACATCCACGGCGAGGGACACTACTACGAGCGCAAGCTGAACCGGGACCACATCCACATGGCNNCAGGTGGAGAAAGACTGCCGGTTCCGGATTGTGGTGTCGCGATTGGAAATTGGCGGATACTGCGCGGCGTGCCGGGGAGCCAAGTAGTTGGTTGGCGAATGGCCGATGGAGATCCGATTTCTTAACGCAAGCGACGCCAGCGCATACTGGCAGGTCCGGCTGGAGGCCCTGGAATGTGAACCGGACGCGTTCGGCGCCTCAGCGGAAGAGCACCGCGCAATGGCTGTGGATGATGTGGTGGCGCGACTATCCTCCGATCCGGAGAGCAACTTCGTCGTGGGTGCGTTTGCCGGCGAACGAATGGTGGGTACCGCGGGATTCTTTCGCAGCAAAGGGCTCAAGGAACGCCACAAGGGACACATTTGGGGTGTTTATGTGACGCGCGAGGCGCGGGGCAAGGGAGCGGGCCGGGATATGCTGCGAGCGCTTCTGCAGCGCGCCGCCGGTACGGAAGGGATTGAGCAGATCATGCTCTCCGTGGCCACCACCCAAAATGCCGCAGTGAGCCTATATCGATCACTGGGATTTGAGTCCTTCGGCTGCGAGCGCCGTGCGCTGAAGATTGGCGAGCGATATGTTGACGAGGAGAACATGGTCCTATACGTCAATCGCCCGCATTCTCAGCATGAATCTTCTCGGGAGAACCGAAGCCAATCGGAATACCAGGGCGAATAAAAAGCGTCCTGGACTTTTCAGTCCAGGACGCCTCGGCAGCCCTCCCCCAGAACTGCCAAACCACGAAATGGATATTAGAGAACTACTCATTTTGTGTAAACGTCACTTTGGTAATGAGGTTTTTCCGGTTAATGAGGGGCTGCTGAATCGGGCATGTTTGGGGCAGGAAGCGCGAAACTGGTTATGGCTGCTTGTGCCAGGTTTGGCCAGCGTCGAGGGTGGTCCAGACTTCGGCGTTCGATGTGGTCACGATTCCATTGCGCGGGTCGGGGAACTGAATGCCGATGATGTCGGCGGTGAGAAGGGTGCCGGCATCGGAAGGAACCACGCGCGCCCAGCGATTGCCGCCATCCAGGGTGTGATACAAGGCGCCACCCGAACCTCCGGCCCAGACTTCCGCGGCATTGGAAGACACGGAAACGGCGCGAAAGATCGTGCGCGGGGTTGGGGTTGGCTCCGCTGCCGCGGACTTGGCATTCGACTTTGCTTCGGTCTTGGCCCGAGTCGTCAGTTCGGCCTGCGTTTGGACCGTCGTTCCGGTCTGGGCGCGGAGCACGAGATTGGCGCTCATGGAATCATCCATCGCGACGTCCACATCCAGCCAGGTCTTGCCTCCGTCGAGGGAACGCTGCAGCGTGCCATTGGCACTGATGGTCCAGCGAGCCGCTGCCAGGTCCTTCATGAGTGTGGGAGCGGTGCGCAGCAAAGGCGCCGACGCCAGGTTGGCTGGGGAAGCCTGCGCCAACGCGGATTTCGCTTTGCCCACATAGTCGGCTGACGCCTGCGGCGGCTCTGCCTGTTCATCCTGANNCGGGGTTCTGCGCGACTGGCGCTAAAGCCAAGTCGCGGCGCGGCGCGGCGTTGCCGTGGAACCCGCCAGCAGAAGCTCGGCCAGTCCCGCGAGTCGAATTTGAGCGGGGGTGGGGTTGGGCGAAAATTGCGCCTGGACCTGCAGAGGAAGCTGGCTTGTTGACAACCAATGCGCTCTGGGCGCGAGACTGTGCCTTCCTCGCCATCTCAGTTTGTTCTCCCATCTCCGTTTGCGGAGCAACTGCCTGTGAAGCAGTCGCGTGCGGAGGGGACGCAGAACTCTGCGCGGCAGTGTCAGCCGTAGCCTGGGACATGAGACTGGTAGCGACCAGCGTCTTTTCCTGGCGGCGCTGGCGGTATTGCAGAATGCCGACCGACGTGACGGCCAGGATTCCCGCAGCCACAATGCCCCAACGGAGGACGGGCCAACTTAACCAGCCCCGTCGGGCGGTGCTGTCGGAACCGGCGAGCGCGACGGCTTCGGTGGCAGGCAAGGCGAGAGCAACAACCTCGCGGCAATCGCCGCAGCGGGCAAGGTGCTCCAGCACGTGGTCTCGCTCGCGGGCGGCCAAGGACTGCTCGGCGAACGCGGTGAGCAGATCGGCATCGGGATGCGGCTCTGCCTTTGACGCCGCCGGCCGCCGCAATCTAGCTCGCACGATCTTGGGGACGTTTTGCATTTCAGCTTTTCGCTCTTAGCCTTTAGCTCTTAGCTCCACGTTCTACGTACGCAACGACTACGGGCCACCTTATCCGGAGCCTTCACGAGTTCTGACCTGCACTTCCTTCTCTGAGAACGTTGCTGCCGGGGAATCTTGCGCCAGGCTGCGGCGTATATCCACGCGCAGGTCGCGGACATCGACTTCCAACGCTTCTTCGGCCTGGCGGCGGGCCATGCCCTGCTGCATCATGCCCGCCAGGATTTTCTTGCGCAACGACTTGGCCAGCTTGTCCACCTTGCGGCTGATNNTCGGTGGAGGATTCCAGGCGCGAGTCGGCGGACGGAAGCGGCTCGGGAACGGGAGCGGCGAACTGCGCGCCGTCTTCGCTCTCTTCGTCGAGGCTGACCAAACGTTTGGTGCGGCGGTAGCGATTTACAAATTCCTGCGAAAGCACGGTGCGGAGCCAGCCTTCGAGCGATCCCCGGCCGGTGAAGGAGGCTAGCTTGGAAATTCGTTCGCCGTCGCGCGTGGTGGTGCCATAGAGTTCGGCATAAAGACTGTCGGCCAGATCGCGGGCGGCGGAGTTCTCGCGCGCGATGCGCAGCGCCGACTGATACAGCTTTTCTCGATAGCGAGTGAGGAAAAGTTCCCAAGCGGAGTCGTTGCCCACGGCGCAAGCCCGGGCGAGCGCGAGCTCTTCGACGCGCAGCGTGAGCAGAAAAGTGCGGGCCTCGGTGTGATTCGTGCCGGCCGGCAGATACTTGGCGGCCACGTCACAGAGAATTGCGGCGAAAGATTCGCGGGCGAGACCGATCTTCTCGCAGCCGCTTTTCGCGTGCAGCTCGGCCAGCAGATCGGCGACTGCCGATTGAACTGGAGCGGAGATCGGTTTCTTGGCGCGCATGTAAAGGAGAAGAGAGTACGACGAGCCCTGTCCCCGATGCTACCAATTATTAGACGCTTGCNNGAGATGGGCGGTGCACCCCGTGGAGCTGACACTACAGCCTCCTGGGACCGGGGCGCACCGCCCGCGAGGGGAGGAGAATTATGCGTCCGAGATTATTTGTGGCAGTGATCGGGTTGGTGGTCGTGGCCGGAATGGTCTGCCTGGACCTGCGGCCGGTTCATGCCGGGGAGCAGCCTTCTGCTTCCGGCTACAAGGTGCTGGAGCCGATCCGGCACGGAAGTCTGACGGTGTTTCCCGTTGTCGCTCCCAAGTCCTACGCCACCGGCGAGTTTCTCACGCTGGATGAGGGCTTGCGATCCGGAGAAGTGGTAGTGACCGAGTATGGAAATGTTCGCGGGCTGATGCGGAGGGGTCTTACACCAGCGGTGCGGCGCGAAAACGCCGAGGTGAACCGGTTGGTGCTGATCAACAACTCGAAGCGTCCGTTGCTGCTTCTGGCAGGCGAGATTGTTACCGGAGGCAAGCAGGACCGCGTGATCGGGAAGGATCGCATCGTGCCGGCGGAAAGCGATCC
>PLKR01000195.1:13196-13552 GCA_003140655.1 Acidobacteriaceae bacterium
AACCAGGTTTGGGCGGAGGTGAGGAAGCAACAGCAGTCGATGACGGTCGAGGTATCGGGGGCGGCCTCGCCCGCGAGCACCGGGGAGATCCAATCCACCAGTTCGTACGCTCGCGTGATGGAGAACAAAGACGTAAAAGAGAAAGTGGACGAGATTGCCGCACCCATCGAACACAATTATGAAAGCCTGATCAAGCAACTGCGGGACCGTAAAGCGGTCGGCGTAGTGGTAGCGGTGAATGGGCGCATCATCTGGGCCGACATTTTCGCCAGCACGGAACTGCTGGAGAAATACTGGCCGAAGCTGGTGCGCTCGTATGCGTCAGAAGCGGTGGTGACGCGCGCGAAAGGCGGCGA
>PLKR01000195.1:13684-18506 GCA_003140655.1 Acidobacteriaceae bacterium
GCGGCGGAATCGTTGGGCAGGCGTTGTCTGGTAATGTCGGCCAGGGCCTGGAACGCCCAAGCGTGGGTTTGAGCGTCGAGAGCGGGATCGTCGGAGTAGTTAATTAGCTGCGGCACGGCGGCGAGGCGCTGCTCGTGGGTCAACATGCCGGATTCGGCAAGACTGCAGGCGGCGCGTTCGCGCACCATCGGCGAGGGATCATTGTGCATGGCATCGAGCAGGGGCACGATGGTTGAAGTGGTGCCCACCAAAGCCAGGCCTTCGACGGCCCAACGGCGCACGTCTTCGTCTTGATCTTTGCCGGAACTCCTAGCGGAATCTTTCAGGTGTGCAGTCAACACCTCGACCACGCGAACGGTCTCAACCCCCCGGTTCCCGAGCAAGCCCAGAGTCCACANNGACTCGCTCTTATTCAATCCATAGGCTGCGAGTTGAACCTCGATGGCGGAAGCCCGCAGGCTCCGGTCGTCGGAATTGAGCGCGACCGTGGTAAGCTCGCCGAGTTGCGCATCCCACTTGAGCTTGCCGCGCCAGGCATCGATGCGCGCGGCGATCTGGGCTTCGGCTTGGGTTGCGACCTGGGCTTTGCCCTGTTCTTTATCTCTATCTCCATCTCTGCCCTGGTTTGCGGTGCCATCGGATCGGCTCACGGCGCGCTCGAGGAGCATCTCGGCTTGTTTCTGCGGCCTCTGCCGATCCAGATCATGATCTGAAAGCACGCCGGAGGACAAAGAAGAATTTGTCTGCGGCGAGAGCGGGCCGGTGATTTTTCCCCAAAGCGCGCCCGGGCCTCCGCCGCTGGAGACCAGGAGCGCGACCGCTGCCCCCAACAAGGGGGCAACGAAGTGGAGCAGGCGCAGATTCAATGAGGGCGGCCGACCGGAAGCGGAACGGCCCGGAGCGCTGGGGATGGGCGCGGGCGAAACAGACGAGGGCGAGGCAAGGTTCGCCACGTCCGGGGTCGGACCGAGCGTGCCATAATCAGGCGAGGGCTGCGGGCGAGGGTCCAGAGAGCGCGCATCCGAAATCCCGTCCTGCGCCGGCGACTTCTGCCGATCACCATCCATAGAGTAGAGTTTAGGGACGACCTGGAACGGGGTAAAGTTACCTTCGGGGACCCCCGCCCAAATGAGTAGATGCAAAATCGCGGCCACCTGTGGCCCGAAACTGGCATGAATACAACGCCGCGCGGCGCCAGAAATTCTGCGAGGAAATTATGAGTTCGATAGGAAACTCTATGCGGCGATGGTTGCCGGCCTGGCTCGCTCTACTGACCGCCGCCGCATCTCTTTCCGCCGGCCAAATGAATCCGGCTGGATCGCCAGTTCCGCCGAGAAATCCGGGATATAAGGTCATGAACACTTACAAGATAGGCGGCGATGGTGGTTGGGATTATTTGACCGCGGATGCGGCGGCGCGTCGTCTTTATATTTCGCGAGCGACCCACGTCGTCGTGCTCGATCTCGATTCCGGCAAGACGGTTGGCGACATCGCCGACACGCCGGGGGTTCATGGCATCGCGCTGGCGCCGGAACTGGGGCGAGGCTTCGTCAGTAACGGCCGCGAAGGCACGGTCAGCATCTTTGACCTGAAGACGCTTGCGACTAGCAGCAAAGTGAAGGTGGGCGAAAATCCAGACGCGATCCTTTACGACCCGGCAACTAAACGCGTGTTCACGTTCAATGGCCGCAGCCAGGATTCTACGGCCATCGATGCCACCAACGGCACAGTGCTGGGCACGATCAAACTGGACGGCAAGCCGGAATTCGCGGCCAGTGACGGCAAGGGCGGAGTGTTCGTGAACATCGAAGACAAGAGCGAGTTGACAGCGATTGACCCGGGCAAACTGATGGTCAAGTCGACTTGGCCGCTGGCGCCGTGCGAATCGCCCTCGGGCTTGTCGATAGACCGGAAGAATCGCCGGTTGTTCGTGGGCTGCGAAAATAAGATGATGGCCGTGGTGAATGCGGATACGGGCAAGGTTCTAGCTACACCAGCCATCGGTGCGGGTGTGGACGCAACCACATTCGACGACGAAGCCGGACTGGCTTTTGCTTCCTGCGGCGAAGGCGTGCTGACGGTGGTGCGCGAGGATTCGCCCGACAAATTCAGTGTGGCGGAAAATGTTCCAACGCAGCCGGGTGCTCGAACTCTTGCGCTCGACTCCAAGACGCACAACGTGTTCGTGGTAACGGCGAAGTTCGGTCCGCCTCCGGCCGCGACGGCGGATAACCCGCATCCGCGGCGGACTATCTTGCCCGACAGCTTTGTGGTTCTGGTTGTGGGCAAATGAAGCGCCTGTTCCGTTCCTGGCAAGCTGGGATGGCGATTGCGCTGGCGCTCGTCCTGTTAGCGACCTGCCCTGTCCAAACCTGCGCGGCTTATTCCGTGCTGACGCACGAAGAGGTCGTGGATCTGGAATGGAAGGACAACCTCCTGCCCTTGCTGAAGAAGCGCTTCCCGGCCGCCACGGATGACGATCTAAAGAAGGCGCACGCGTTTGCTTACGGCGGGTCGCTGATACAGGACATGGGCTACTACCCGTTTGGCAACAAGTACTTCAGCGACCTTACACACTATGTCCGCAGCGGCGACTTTGTCGCCAACCTGCTCAAGGAAGCGTCTGACATCGACGAATATGCCTTTGCGTTGGGCGCGCTGGCGCACTACTCTGCCGACAACTGCGGGCACCCCACCATCAATCAGGTGGTCGGCATCGAATTCCCCAAGCTTGCAAGAAAGTTCGGGAAAGAGGTGACCTACGAAGACAATCCAAAAGCCCACATCCGCACGGAATTCGGCTTCGATGTGACCCAAGTGGCGAAGAACCGCTACACTTCCGACCGCTACCACGACTTCATCGGCTTCGAGATTTCCAAGCCGGTGCTGGAGCGGGCGTTTCTGGATACCTACGGAATTCCGCTCAGCGATGTTATCTCGAACGAAGATCTGGCCTTCGGGACGTTTCGGCGGGCTATCAGCACGGTGATCCCGGAGATGACACGAGTGGCGCTGGTCGCGCGCCGCAACGAGATCGTCGCAGAAACACCTAACTTCCGCGCACGCCAGTTCCGATATTATTTGTCGCGTGCGAACTATCAGAAGGAATGGGGCCGCACTTACCAGCGTCCAAGTTTCGGAACGCGCGTGCTGGCGTTTTTTCTTAAGTTCATGCCCAAAGTGGGGCCGTTCAAGGCGCTCGACTTCAAAATTCCAACCCAGCAAACCGAGGACCTTTACATCGCCAGCGTGGACCGCACGGTGCAGGATTACACCAGGCTCCTCCACGAGACTGCCGATGGAAAACTGCAACTCGCGAACACCGACTTCGATACAGGCCGGGATACGCGCGCCGGCGAGTACCGCCTGACCGATAAGACTTATGCGCGCCTGCTCGATCAGTTGGCGGGACACAACTTCGACCAGATCACACCTGAGTTGCGGAGCAATATTTCAGCCTTCTACTCCGATCCAAATGCGCCCCTCGCGACCAAAACGAAGCCTGAAGACTGGAAGAAAACGCTGGATGAACTAGAAAAACTTCGTGCCCTGCCAGACTCCGCACCGGGGGGCAAAACAACTTCTGAAATCCGTTCGCAGGATACGGGCCGCGCTGAAGTCTCCCGGAAAGTTTCCGCGGCCGTTGGGCCCTGAGCGATTCCTGAGGAATGCAACACTCGAACGACCGTTCGGTTGTCAACCGCCCGCTTGCGGTGTATTATCTCTCCACTCCACCGGTCCAGATTCGCTTGCTTCACTCTGAAATCTAATCGCCTTGGGCCCGTGAGATATGGAAAATGACAATTCCGGACGACAGGTTTTTCCAGGCGCGGATCACTAAACGCGTCGATTTCGCGCCCGATCTGTGGATGTTCCGCATTCAGCCGGACGGCGAGTTCAATTTTGTTCCGGGACAATACGCCACGCTGGGGGTGGAGGACGGCGGCAAGCGCGTGGAACGTCCTTATTCGATTGTGTCGGCGCCATCGGAAGAGGAAGTCGAGTTTTTCTTCGAACTGGTGCCCGATGGGGCGCTGACGCCGCGGCTTCACAAGCTGCAACCGGGCGACGGATTGCTGATGCGCAAGGCGCCCAAGGGGAGATTCACGCTCGATACCGGAAACGGACGCACGAATCATCTGCTGGTATCCACAGTGACGGGCGTGGCCCCGTTCGTCAGCTTCATACGCACGTTATCGAAAGACTGGAAAGAGGGCCGCTTCGACGGCACTCACCGGCTCTACCTGCTCAACGGCGCCAGCCGTCCCTGGGAGTTCGGCTACAAAGAGGAATTAACCCGCTTTGCCGAGGACTTACCGTGGTTGAAGTATGTTCCGACCGTAAGCCGTCCGTGGGATCACGCGGACTGGCCGGGTGAGATCGGGCGGGCCGACGANNCATTCTGCGCAAATATGCCGACTCGTGGGGGCTCGACGCCAGCAATACTCACGCCTATCTTTGCGGCCATCCTGACATGATCGCGAACAGCAAGGCCATTTTGAAGCGCCGCGGGTTCCTGGACAAGACAGCGATCAAGGAAGAGATTTACTGGGTACCGGCGAAGTAGTGAGGAGATCCTGTAGATTAACCGATCGCTTTCGTGGATAGAGGCTGGCAAGAGTGCCCGCCCCACACAACCCTAGGGATGTTCGCGGCGGCGCAGGTAGTCGATGAACATCTGTTCTACGGGTTTGTCGTAAGCCATCAGCACGTGGCGGACGGTGCGGCCGCTGACGACGTGGCAGACTTCTTCGGCGAGGTTCTTGGCGTGATCGCCGGCGCGTTCAAGAGACTGGGTCATGAAGATGACCTGCAGACTCGC
>PLKR01000034.1:0-1652 GCA_003140655.1 Acidobacteriaceae bacterium
CAGCAGCAGCCCAGCGCCGATCAGCAGTACCGCGGCCATGGCGATCTCGGTGACCACCAGGGCGCTACGCATCCGGCGTGCGCGGCCACCGCCAGAAGAACCTCGGCCGCCCTCTTGCAATGAAACGTTCAGATCCGTCCCGAGCAGGCGCAATCCCGGAATCAGGCCAAACAAAACGCCGGATGCCAGCGAGGCGAACAAAGTGAAGAGGAGCACGCGGGAATCCAGCGCGATGGGCGCTCCGCCAATCATGTCGACCGNNGCACCGCCAGCCAGAGCCAGGAGAACGCTCTCCACCAGCAGATGCCGCAGCAAGTGAAATCGGCCGGCGCCCAAGGCAATGCGCAGGGCCATTTCCTTCTGCCGGGAAGCGCTGCGGGCGAGAATAATGTTGGCAACGTTCACGCAGGCGATGAGCAGCACCAACGCCACTGCGCCAAGCAAGATCAATAGCGCCGGCCGAGTTTCGCCCACCAGATCCTGACGCAGGGGAATCAGGGTCGCGCCAAAACCTTCCTCCTTGTCGCCGTACTGCTGCTTCAGGCGTTTGGTGATGGTGTCGACTTCCGCGGAGGCTTGCGCCAGGGTGACGCCGGGCTTCAGCAAGCCGAAGGACTGAAAATAGTGAGAGTCACGCAGGGCCGCGGGATCTTCGGTGGGACGCAGCGGATGAGGAACGGCCGCGAAGCGCGACGAGGTCCACAACTCCGTTCCCGCGGGAAAGGCAAAACCCGGCGGCATGATTCCGACCACGATGCGCGACACGCCGTCGACCTCGATGGCGCGGCCGACGATGTTCGCGTCGCCGCCGAATCTGCGCTGCCACAGGCCGTAGCTCAGCACCGCGACGCTGGTTCCACCGGGTGGGTCCAAGTCCGGCTGTATGGTCCGCCCTTGCACCGCCTCTACGCCAAGAGCGGCAAAGAAGTCGGATGTTACCACTGCGCCTTCGACGCGTTCGGGCTGACCGTCGCCGGAAAGATTGAATGGCAGACCGCGGTGAGCGGCTAAGTACGCAAAGGAGGAACTTTGTTTACGGAAATCCAGAAAATCCGCGGGGGCGGGATCGTCGGTCTGCTTGTCCTGGTCGAGCTGGTAAAGGACGACGATGCGGTCGGCGTTGGGATACGGCAGCGGCCGNNGCGCCGATGCCAAGCGCGAGGGTCAGCACCGCAACGGCCGTGAAGGCCGGGTTCTTCACCAACATGCGAACGCCGAATCGGATGTCTCGCCAGAAACTGTTCACTGCGATGCCTCACATCAGACTACGTTTGAAGCGCAAATTCTTTCTAAACTCCACCTTCATGGCCGGTCTAAAGACCTGCCACTACATTGCTGACCGTCTCGCCGGGCTAAAGCCTGGCGCCTACAGCCGAGATCATTCGTAGCGCAGCGCGACTAGCGGATCGACGCGTGTGGCGCGACGGGCCGGCACGTAACACGCCACCAGAGCCACTACCGCGATCAGCACCAAGCCAAGTACGTACGTCGCCGGATTTGCCGCACTTACCCCGAACAGCAGCGATTCGCTCAGGCGCGCCAGCAGGTATGCCAGTGGCAGACCCACGGCCACGCCGGTAAGCACCATCGAACCGACCTCCTTCACGATCAGCTTGCGCACGTCGCCGGACTCCGCGCCCAGCGCCATGCGA
>PLKR01000034.1:1715-2704 GCA_003140655.1 Acidobacteriaceae bacterium
CAGCGGATCGCGCTCGGTGCTTACGTAGAAGGTCATGCCGGAGAGCTCGTCGCGTTGCGCGTAAGGCACGTAAACGTACGGATAGGTCGTGGAGCTCTTGACGTGATCCTGCTTGATGTCGGGAACGACGCCAACGATTTCAATGTCGGGCTTCACTTTGGGGCCGCCGCCGAAGCAAAAGCGCACACCGATCGGATTGCGCCCGANNCTTGGCCATGGCCTGGCTCACAACAGCTACTTTGGGGCTCGTGGCGCCATCGGCCTCGGTGAACTCGCGACCGGCCAGCAGCGGTACGCCCAGGGTGGAGAGGTAGCCTGGACTAACGGAAACGTAGTTCACATCCTGCTGGTCTTCCGGAAGCTGGATGCCACCTTCGACGGTGATGTTCGNNGATTTCAGAGCTGCCGATCGAGCGGACGCCGGGGATCGTGGCGATATGCGCGCGCAACTGATCGACCAGCGCGATTGTGCGCTGCGTGTTGTAGCCGTTCAGCACCGGTGAGATCGAGAAGGTGATCACGTGCTCGGTGCGGAGTCCCAGATTCAAGGTGCGCAGGTTCCACAACGTGCGCGTGAACAACGCCGCTCCAGCAAGGAGCAGCATGGTGAACGCCACCTGCCCGGCGACTAGCACTTTGCGGAAACGCACGTGCGAAACGCTTGCCGAAGAGGTCGAACCCTGATCTTTGATCACGTCGGTGACCGAAGATCGCGTGACGCGCCACGCCGGAATGATGCCGAAGAAAATACCGGAGAACAGCGTCGCGGCGATGGCGAATCCCAAAACCTCGAGGTCGAGCTTTGCCGTAAGCCCTTCAATATCGGCGTTGGCCGCCACGATCGGGGTCATCACGCTGTTCAACCAGGAGCCCATGGCGATGCCCAGAACGCCGCCGCCCATCGCACAGAGCAAGCTTTCGATCACTAACTGCCGGATCAACCGGCCCCGGCTCGCGCCCATCGCGCCGCGAATGGCGAATTCCCGCTG
>PLKR01000406.1 GCA_003140655.1 Acidobacteriaceae bacterium
ATGACCGGACTCGATGCCGCCGCCGAACTCAAACGCCGCCGCACCGGCACTCGCGTCATCATCCTTACTACGTTCGCCCGCGCCGGATATCTTCGTCGCGCCATGGAAGCCGGAGCCCTGGGCTATCTGCTCAAAGACATGCGCGCCGAGGAACTCGCCGAAGCCGTCCGCCGCGTGCAACAGGGATTGCGCGTCATCCATCCCGATCTCGCCACCGAAGCCTGGGGAGAAATGGACCCGCTCACCGATCGCGAACGCCAGGTCCTGCGCCTGGCAGGCGAAGGCATGCAGAGCGGAGACATAGCCGCCGAACTAGGTCTGTCCGAAGGCACGGTCCGCAACTATCTTTCCGAAGCCATCAGCAAAATGGGCGCCAGCAACAGAGTAGAAGCCTCCAGGATGGCCCGCACCAAAGGCTGGCTCTAAGAAGGTGTCCATGTGGCGCGGGCGCCCTCGCCCGCGTGCGTGCAGTGGCAAGACTCAGTTCTTCCTTGGCATGAACAATTGCGGCCAGGCTCCAATCTGACACGAGCGCTAACCTAAAGCGATTTGAGATTGAACTCGCGCACCTCCGTGTCGCCGGCATTCAGCGATTATTGCGATCAAGGATTAAGGATAAAGACTAAGGATAAGGCGTTTTTTTCTGATTAGCCGTCGGAGGACGGGCAACCCCGCACTAATCGGCCAATTTCCGGTTAGCCGACCACTACCGAATCGCGGGATCCGTTGACTAGCAGAAGCTGTGTCCGTAAGATGAAGCGATTCAAAAGCGAGGCCTCTCCCGAATGATCGGCCAAACCATCTCCCACTACCGCATCGTAGAGAAGCTCGGCGGCGGCGGCATGGGCGTGGTCTACAAAGCTGAGGACGTAAGGCTGCACCGATTTGTCGCCTTGAAGTTCCTCCCCGACGAAATTGCCAAGGATACGCAAGCTCTAGCCCGCTTCCAACGCGAAGCGCAGGCCGCTTCTGCCCTGAATCATCCCAATATCTGCACCATCTACGAAATTGACGATCAACACGGCGAAGCTTTTATCGCCATGGAGTTTCTGGACGGGCAAACTCTGAAGCACCTGATCGGGGACCGACCGCTGGAGTTGGAGACGCTGCTTTCGTTGGCCATCGAGATAGCCGACGCGCTCGATGCCGCCCACTCCGAGGGCATCGTGCACCGCGACATCAAGCCCGCCAACATCTTTGTGACCAAGCGCGGACACGCCAAAGTCCTGGACTTTGGTCTGGCCAAACTCACGACATCAGGCGCCAGTGGACACAATGAGGCCACGCGAACTGACGCAGTGGAAGCTCACCTGACCAGCCCGGGGTCTACCGTCGGCACCGTAGCCTATATGTCGCCGGAGCAGGCCCGAGCGAAAGAGTTGGACGCGCGTACGGATCTTTTCTCGTTTGGCACAGTGCTGTACGAGATGGCCACCGCCCAGTTGCCCTTCCGTGGAGAAAGTTCCGCAGTCATCTTCCGCGAGATTCTGGATCGCGACCCGGTTCCCGCAGTGCGGTTGAATCCTGACCTTCCGCTTAAGCTCGAGGAGATCGTCAATAAGGCGCTGGAGAAGGATCGAGACCTGCGCTACCAGCACGCCGCGGATATGCGGACCGATTTGAAGCGGCTGAAACGGGAAACGGAATCGCGGCACGGCGCGCCGGCTAGTTCGAGGTCCGAGGCGGTCGTACAGGAAAGCGGCTCCGTTGCCGCGACACCCAGCGTCGACCAAACCAAGCTCGATCAACCGCGGCCAGCATCCGGCTCCGGCCCGTCCCCTGCTCTTGCTCCATCTACATCCTCGAGCGCAGTGAAAGTAGCTGAAGTTCCTCCAGCGGGCAGGAAGCTCTGGAAAGTTCTGCTTCCCGCGGCCGTGGTACTTGTCGCGCTTGCAATCGGCGGAGCGTTCTACCTCCGCTCGCGTCCGGCGGCGCCGACGAAGAACGCTACGCCGCTCACCGAGAGAGACACGGTCGTGCTTGCCGACTTTACCAACTCCACCGGCGACCCCGTCTTCGATGACGCGCTCAAGCAGGCCTTGGGAGTCGAGCTCGGACAATCCCCCTTCCTTAACATCCTCTCCGATCGCAAAGTGGAGGAAACGCTCCATCTGATGGGCCGTCCGTCGAATGAGCGCATCACGCGCGACGTCGCGCGGGAACTCTGCATTCGCACCGGCAGTAAGGCAATCGTACTGGGATCGATTTCGAGTCTCGGCGGGCAGTACGTGCTGGGCGTAGACGCCGTCGGTTGCAGCAGTGGAGATACGCTGGCCAAGGAACAGGAGCAGGCGGCCAGCAAGCAGGACGTGCTGAAGGCTCTTGGTAAGGCCGTAACCAGCCTGCGCGCCAAACTCGGCGAATCGCTGGCCACAGTCCAGAAGTTCGATGTGCCCGTGGAAGCTACCACACCCTCCCTCGAAGCCCTCAAGGCGTACAGCATGGGCATCACCACTGGACGCACCAAGGGCGACGCAGAAGCGATTCCCTTCATGAAGCGGGCCATCGAACTCGACCCCAACTTCGCCATGGCCTATGTTGGTCTGGCCATTCATTACTCGAATCTTGGCCGGGCGAGCCTGGCCGCGGAAAATGCCAAAAAGGCCTACGACTTGCGCGACCGCGTCAGCGAACGCGAACGCTACCGCATCTCCGCCTTTTATTTTCAGTACGTCACTGGCGAAGTCGAGAAGGCCAACGAAGCCTACGAACTGTGGTCAAAAAGCTACCCTCAGGATATGGTGCCCCACGTGAACCTGGGCGTTATTTACGCCGCCCTGGGCCAATACGATAAGGCGATCGCTGAGACCGAAATCCAGATGCGATTGGAGCCCACCATCGTCGGCTATGGGAACTTGGCAGGCACCTACATCGACGTGGGCCGCCTCAAGGACGCACGGCAGACGTTGCAGGAAGCGCAGCAGAAGAACTTCGATGGCCTCACCATTCGCGGCGATCTCTATTCCCTGGCATTTCTGTCTGGGGATATGGCGGAAATGGAGCGTCAGGTGGCATGGGGGGCGGGCCGTCCCGGCGAAGAAGACCAGATGCTCAACGGCCACGCCGATACTCAGGCCTACTACGGCCGTCTGGAAAAGGTGCGCGACCTCGCCCGCCGCGCCTCAGACTCGGCCGTGCGATCGGACGCCAAAGAAACCGGCGCCCAGTGGATCGCGTTTCAGGCGCTCCGCGAGGCGGAAATGGGCAACGTCAGTGCCGCCCGGCAAGCGGCGACGCGAGCGTTGGCGCTCGCTCCTGGGCGCGANNATTGCGATGGCACAACAGGCGCCCGACCGGGCGATCATCGCGCTCGAACCTTCCCTCCCCTACGAACTTGGGAGTCCTCCTCCCGGACAAAACGGCTTAATGTATCCCGTGTACATTCGCGGCTTGGCGTACCTCGCGCAAAAGAACGGTCCCGCGGCGGCGGCAGAATTCCAGAAGTTCCTCGATCACCCCGGAGTCGTGCAGAACTTCCTGCTGGCCTCGCTCGCCCACCTCCAACTCGGTCGCGCCTATGTCATCTCCGGCGACACCGCCAAAGCCAAAGCCGCCTACCAGGACTTCCTCAAGCTCTGGAAAGACGCCGATCCCGACATCCCCATCCTGAAAGAAGCCAAGGCAGAGTAGCTCAAATTGCTCGTGTGGCGCGGGCGCCCCCGCCCGCGTGCGTCCAGCGGAAAGACTCAGTTCTTCC
>PLKR01000073.1 GCA_003140655.1 Acidobacteriaceae bacterium
CAAAACTGCCTACCAGGACTTCCTCAAGCTCTGGAAAGACGCCGATCCCGACATCCCATCCTGAAAGAAGCCAAGGCAGAGCAGCTCAAATTGCTCGTGTGGCGCGGGCGCCCCCGCCCGCGTGCGTCCAGCGGAAAGACTCAGTTCTTCCTTGGCGTGAACGTTTGCGCCGCAGTTCTAGGCCCGATAAAAGCTAACGGAAGCAACTTGGGTTTGAAGTGGTGCGCCAACTTCCCACAAGCCCGTTTCTGCTTAACTTCCAGGTAGCCGACCACTGACCCGGAAGGGACGCCTAGTTTATCTGTCGCCGTTTTTTCGTCTCATCGGAGACGAAGGATGCCTTCGATCCTGACTCGATCAATGGATCGTCCGGTGCAAGATCAATAGCG
Source organism: Acidobacteriaceae bacterium (assembly GCA_003140655.1). Taxonomy (GTDB): domain Bacteria; phylum Acidobacteriota; class Terriglobia; order Terriglobales; family Acidobacteriaceae; genus Sulfotelmatobacter. The sequence goes on from PLKR01000073.1 coordinate 390, forward strand.
CGCTGGAGTACCTTTTTCGCGCTCTCTTTGTCACCCACGGCAAGGTAACCGTCGGCGAGACTATCCTGCGCATTCGCCGATGTTGGATGTGCCCAAGCTGCTATTTCAAATATAGCCAGAGCATCCTTCGGGCGGTGTTGTCCAAACAGGTTGTATCCCCATGTGTTGAATCGATCCCCGTCCACGCAGTCTCCTACGCCCTGCTCACCGCAAATCTCGCTGAACAGGGCCTTCACAGCTGCCAGGCCTTCTTTACTGACCAATGCGGCAGACTCCAAAGGCGACGGGGGTAGAAGCGCGGCTCCTTCGTGCCTCAAAACGCCACCGTTGGCATGCCCAACCGTCTCAGCCAAAGCGGTTATAGCTTGAGAATCGTCCCTAACTTTTGCATCGAGAAAAGCAAGGACGATCCGGCACGCATGCTCGTAGCCAGACTTCCCCGTTTTTCTATCCCACCCGTTCAACGGATACTTGGAGGTAATCGGTGCGTGAAATGTTTCTCCGAGCATGGCAAACGATGTGAAATCGCTGTGGTGCATCTTGCTGATCGTGACGTAGGTTCGGTCGGAGTATCGAAAAGACCCGATGGTTGTGAGGTCTAGTGGTTCGTCTCCTTGTGCCCCTTGCGCTCTCCTCAAGTCGAGAAATGAAGCCCGCATCTTTCCTGGTGCGTAGCCATAGGAATTGGTAAGGACCGTCGATAAACCTTGGAAGGCGTAGGTTCCGTCCAGGGCGATGACCGCGGAAACATTGGCGTTACGCATCCCAAGAAGCACGGCCTCGATCGCACCTACACTGTGCCCCATGGCCGTGAGCTTCGCTTTGTCCGTGTTTGGTTCCTCCGACAGGATCGACCAGGCAAACTCCATGTCTCGTACCGTAGCCTCAATATCATCTGGTGTCCGCGATTGGAAAGTCTGTTCGTCCGTCGGGCCCAATAACGAAACGCTCGCAACGATATACCCTTGGCTTGCCAAGTACTCTGCGAGGATAAGGTTTGAGTTTATTTCCGAATCAAGACCTCCAAAGTAAAGGACGGCAGGAAAGCGACCCTCAGCGCTCGGGGCGTCTTTATAGGCGTTCATCGGGGTTGCCTGAAGCGCAGCGAGTTGATCGGAAGGAACGGAGTCCACTGCGTTTCGCCGGCTGCGTTCTTTCATGACTGCGTTAAATATCGAGAATGCTTCCGGCGAAGTCTGATCAACATAGTCCCCATAGCGCATCTGTCTCTTTGATCCAGCGGCGGCTGCGGGATACCAGACGTTGACTTGGACGGGTCTTCCGTTCAGATCGGGAGAAAATGTACCTCTATAGTCGCGAGTTCCTCGCCAAGTACGGGAGGCATCGAACCTGAACAAAGTGCGGAAACCCACGCGATACTGTCCCGGAGCCAGATCTCCCCAGAGTGGAGACAAAGATGAGGCTTCTTGCATTGCAGACGCAACTGAAGTTTGGCCGTGGACACGAATCGCTACCGCCAGAGCCAACAACAGAAAGCACGAGGATGTCCTACGTGTGCGCATGCGATTGATACGCAGCATGCGGGAACTTTGTTCCGTCGCTTGGAGAACCGGCGAGGATAAAGGAACGGATCACGGGCAATACAGAAGTTATTGCGGTCCAAAGTCGGCTTGTAGGAAGTTGGAAATTCCAGTCAGGCTTGATGTTGATGTCCCCATCTCACGAAGCCCCCCGCTCAATCCCAGCCTCTTCCTTCTTCAAAGTCCTAAAGGCCCAAGCCATCCGCGGAGTATTATGCGCAATCCCAACCTGACCAAGCGCATTCAGCACGATAATCCCGCCATGCCCATTCAATCGTTGCTTCAGATAATTCATCGCTTCCTGCGCCGCCCACTCCGGAAGATTTCCCGCTGCCACACGGTCGGCCGTCCACTTGGCGAGCACCAGCTTCATGATCGGTTCGCCCCAGCCCGTGGTCGAGACGGCCGCACTCAAATTATCCGCGTAGCAGCCGCACCCAATCAGCGATGAATCCCCCAACCGTCCCGGAGCCTTGTTCAGCGTCCCGCCAGTCGAAGTCGCAGCCGCGATGTTGCCCGAGCGATCCAGCGCCACTGCGCCCACCGTATCGTGCGAAATCTCAGGCGCGAACAGCTCGTTTCCGTCTTTTACAGATTCACGCCCCGCCGCCTCTCGCTGATATTCGCGCAGACGTTCCAGCTCGCGCGCGGTCACCAACTCTTCATTCCTGCACAACTCTGCGCCATGCTCCGCCGCAAACCGCTCCGCTCCTTCGCCCACAAAATACACATGCGGACTCTCGCTCAAAATCTTCCGCGCCGCCC
>PLKR01000584.1:0-294 GCA_003140655.1 Acidobacteriaceae bacterium
CTCTTTGCTCACGTCAGCGAATGTGCCATCACCGTTGTTGCGATACAGGGAGTGGGACCCTGCGACCATACCTCGAGGACCACAATAAACCGCTACGCCCTCATAGCTGCAGCTCGGATTGGAAGGCGAGGGCTTGGGCGCATGTTCGAGGTCGAACTGGACGTAGTTGGCCACGAACAGGTCCAAGAATCCATCGCGGTTGTAGTCGAAAAAAGTGCAACCCGTGCCGAAGCGAATGGAATCGCCATGGAGCCCCGCTTGTTTGGTGACATCGGCAAAAGTCCCGTCCCCATT
>PLKR01000584.1:364-2549 GCA_003140655.1 Acidobacteriaceae bacterium
CATCGGTGAATGTTCCGTCGCGGTTGTTCTTATACAGCCGGTTCGAAGTGCCTGCGGGTATGCTGTCCAAGCGCCTGCCTCCGATGATGAAAATATCCATCCACCCGTCGTTGTCGTAGTCGAAAAACGCGCAGCCAGCCCCGGTCGACTCTGGTAGGTATTTCTCAGGCGAGAGCCCGGCTGTGTGGACCCAGGTGATGCCGCTCGCAGAAGCAGGAATCTCGGAGAAGGGATACGGATAGGGAGCGGAACGGGCGGCGGCCGCGAACCGCGATACCGCCGGGAGGACCAGCGTTCCTCCCAGGACTCGCAGAAAGTCTCTTCTTGGGATGATGCCGGGCTGCCACGACATCGCTACTTCGGCTCCGGCGTCTGCGAGTCGGGGGCCTGCTGCTTTTCTTGTGCGATGGCTGCCTTGCGCTTGACCGCCTCGAGTGCTTCCGCACTTTGCCTTTGCAGCGCCGCCTCGCGGTTGGCGTCATCGCGGCGTCCTGCTCCCGCATAGGCGAACGCGAGTTGGTAGTGCCCAGTGGGGCTATCCGGGGCGAGTTTCTCGTACGTCTCCAGCGGTGGAATTGCCTCAGTGAATCGCTTTGCCGAATTCAGCGACGTTCCCAGTCCCAGGTAGGCCTCGGAGAAACTCGTATCCAAGTTCGTAGCGCGGGAAAAGTGCCGGATCGCCGTCGCGGAATCCTTCGCGTCCGCCGCCAGTTGCCCCAGAACGTATTCGGCGGCGGCATTGCGCGGATCGATTTCGAGTTCCTCCTCGAAGTTCTTCCCGGCCTGCTCCACTTCAACTGGAGAAGGCTGCGACTTCGACAGCAGCGTGCGGCCCAGACGCGCGTGGATTCCCGGCAGCAAGGGATTGATCTCCAGAATCCTGCGGTACTCCACGGCCGCTTCATCCCACTTGCCCTGCATCTCCAGCGCTTCGGCGTTCAACTCGTGAACCTCATAGGAGAAGGGCGCATCCCGCGCCAGATCCTGCGAAGATCGCATCGACAGGTCAGAGTAGGCGTGGGTCGCCGCGTACAGCACTTCCGGATCATGCGGGAAGTCGCGGCTGAGCACGACTAGAAACTCCAGCGACTCATACGGAGCATCGTGCGTCATCGCACAGTGCAGGCCATCCAGACCGATCCGCTTCTTAAGGTCGTGATTCGCGGTTTGACGGATGGCTTTGCGCAGCAGCGGGAGCGCCTCAGTGCAATGGCCACTCTCCGCAAGATTAGCCGCTCGATCCGCCTCGGTCCCTGCGGCGGACGCAGCCGGCTTTGGGGACGTTTGCGCCAGTCCGGTGGTCGCCAAAACACACAACCACAGAAAAGAGCGAGCGCAGAAACGAAATGATGAGATTAAACCCAAACCCATGCGCCGATTATATGCCGAAATCATTGCCTACCGAACGCTTCCGACCGTGAGATTCAATCGCCCGTAGATTTCCATAGCTGCGGTGACAAAACAAACGGCAGGCGCCAAGGAGCGCCTGCCTTTCTTCAACCGCCGTCGAGCTGCGAAGGCAGTTCTGGGGTTAGAAATAGAACTTCAAAGCGAACTGCAGTTGCCGCGCCCCCTGCGCCCCGGTAATGCGGCCAAAGACAGGGTTAGCGCACGGGTTGGTCGTACCGCTTATACAAGAGCCAGATGGATCAAATGATCCCCCGGCAGGTCCTCCGGAGAAATCCCACACCGGATGGTTGAAGGCATTGAGCCCCTCAAAACGGAACTCCAGCCTCTTGGTTTCGGTGACAAGGAAATCCTTGTGCAGACTCAAATCAAAATTAGCATAGGCCGGACCGCGAGCATTGCCGACCGTGCAGGTCCCGAACGTATTCAGCGCGGCAGCGCTGACGTTGGAGGGATCAATCCACTGAATATACGCAGCCGCACCACCCGATGCATTCACTTTTTGGTTGAGAATCTTGACTGGACCATTGCAGTCCGGCAGTCCGGCCAGCGTCTGAGGATCGACGCCGTTCGTCATGTCTGCGTTACCACCATCGCCGCTCCATCCCCCGAAGTTATTAAAGGTCAGAGAGTTTCCACTGTGCAGGGTGACGATCCCCCCAATCTCCCAGTTTCCGAGCACGGCATTCAGTGCCGGGTTCATGTCGTGGCCAAATTGCTTGCCGTGTCCAAATGGCAGTTGGTAAGTGACGTAACTGGTCAGGATCTGTCGCTGGTC
>PLKR01000189.1 GCA_003140655.1 Acidobacteriaceae bacterium
CCTACGACCAGCCGGTACCGATTGTCCTGAGCAAGTAAGACGGCGCGGAACCTAACTACTTTTTCTGGATGAATCTTCGCCGCACGAGGTGAGTGTTAGCGTCAGGTTTGATCTCGTCATATTTCAGGCAGCTGATCGAGCCATCCACTTCCAGCACAGCCAGAGCTACATCGCTGCACTGCGCAATGCCATGCTCGCGCACCGCGCGCTGCAGTTCGTCCATGCTGATGTGCTCTTTCTCCATGTGCGATTCGATCGGTTTTCCATCGTGAATCAGCAGGCTCGGCTCGCCCTCAACCACACGCCGAAAGCCGCGACTCTTGCCCGAAAGCGTGCCTACGATGTAGTTCATCAACAACAGGGTNNGCCACCACGCCGCCGATCAGTGAGGTGTCGGGTCCGGTCATCGCGTTCTGCACGGAATTGGAAATCAGCAGCAGCAGAGTGAGGTCGAACGGCGTCATCTGCCCCACTTCGCGCTTGCCGCAGAGCCGTACCCCGATCAGCACGACCAGGTAAATCACGCCCGTGCGCAGTACGATCTGCAGGGCGACGTACCCGCCAGCCGGGAAAAGCACTCCGTTCAATTGGCCGTCACCGGTGTGGGCGCGCCCTTCGGCGTGCTCAAATATCCCGTCGCCTTCTTCTTGTCCACGGTCCACACCACCAGCTCAAACAGCAAGTGATCGCGTCCTGAATAGAACTGAATCGGCTCGGAGACGTTGCGATCCTGCTTCTCGATGGTCCTGTCGTCGGCGGTTACATTCAGCGTGTACTTACCGCGTTTGGGGTCAGTCTTCTTAAGCTGAAGGCTCACCGTCGCGATAGGCTGCGGCTTTGCCCCCCTGAGCAAAGTGAATTCGTAATAGTTGCGGTCGCCCTTATGCTTAAGGACTTCCAGATCGCCGCGCGTGTTGGCGATCAACCCGCTCTGCTTGCCCAGATCCCCGATTGCGGTCTGCAGGCTCGCCTTTGTTGTTTCCAGATCAGCTTTGGTGGAGGCAACGTCGGTCTTGACGCCACCCACATCGGTCTTGACCCCCGCCACTTCGCCACTCACCTGACCGAGCTGCTCTTTTTCCTTATTTGCTTCATCTTGCAGGCGGGATTCGGCGGCCTTCTGTTGCGCTTGCAGTTCGGCAGCGCGCTGCGCCAGCTCTTTCTTGGTCATCCCCAGCTTTTGACCCAACGTCTCTTCTTGAGCCTCGGCGGATCGCATGCGCTTTTGCAGTTCTCCGACTTGCGCCTGGCTGTCGCTCAAATCCTTCGTCAGTTTATCTTCGCGCTGCTGCGTAGTCACATACCCATAGACGGACGCCGCGACAAAAACGATCGCCAGAACAATCAGAATCCACTTCCCTGCTGTCGACTGCTGTTCAACGTGTATCTGTTCGCCTTCTTCCGGCATAGTTCCTCCCAAGAATTGACCACCTTTGGCTGTGGGCTCTATTCAATTGTTTAGCATAACTCCAGTAGTGTCAATTAGCTCTGTCGCTGCCGCGTTCTTCTACAATGCGGCAATGAAGAATTGGGACGTAATCGTCATTGGCGGCGGCATCATTGGACTCTCGCTCTCAATTGAGCTTCGCAAGAAAGGCGCAAGCGTCCTGGTCGTCGAACGCGGCGAGCCGGGGCGGGAAGCCTCATATGCCGCGGGCGGCATGCTCGTGGAATGCCTGCTCGAAACGCCCAGCGCTCTACAGCCTCTGGCCATGGCCAGCGCGCGCATGTACCCGGAGTTCGTGCACGCGCTGGAAGTGGAATCGGGCATGAAAGTTGATCTAAGGGATCAGGGCACGATTTTCTTTCCGCCCGAGAACGTGCACGAACGCCAGGGATCAGGATCGACCCTGTTAACATTGCTTTCCGCGCCGGTTGCTGAACTGGANNTGTGGACGTTTCCTCGGGTGACACAGTCACGGCAGTGAATCTCGCCAATGACTGCGTCGCCGGTGTTGCCACCAGGAAAACGTCGTTTCACGCACCGAAGGTCGTCAATTGCGCCGGCGCGTGGTCGGGCCAGATCGCGCCCTACGCCTTTCCGACGCGACCGGTGAAGGGACAGATGCTATGCCTGGCTTCGCCCTCTCGCGGCCTGCTCAAGCATGTGGTCCGATCGCCGGAGGTTTACCTGATCCCGCGCAGCGACGGAAGAATCCTGGTCGGAACCACAGTAGAAGAAGCGGGATTCGACAAGCGCACCGACGTCGCCACGATTCAGCGTCTGCACCGCGCTGCGGTGGCCATGGTTCCAGAGCTGCGCAATGCGAAGATTCTCCAAGACTGGGCCGGGCTGCGTCCCGGAACTCCCGACGCATTGCCGATTCTCGGCCCAACCCCCACGCCCGGCTATTATGTTGCCACCGGCCATTTTCGCGACGGCATTCTCCTCGCCCCAATCACCGCGCAGGTCATGGCGGAAATCATCGAGGGAAACAATCCCGATTACGATCTCGTCCCGTTCTCACCGGCAAGATTTTCCAAATGGCAAGCTGCTGGGCAACTCTGATCTGGATACTGAAATCTGGGTTTCATCACGGCCTGCCGGCCGGATGAGAGACACCCAGGCTAGACTTCTCTTCATCAATCCGTCGCGTATGATATTTTCATTGGTTCGCCCTGTGTGGTGCGGGCGTAAGTGTTCCGATTCAACCACAGTTATTCCAAGAAACAGTCATGACCAAGAAATCCCGCGTTTTTGCCACCTGCGATATCGGGGAAGCGATTGATCTGCTGCGCCAGCGCGGCTACGAAGTCCAGGTCTATCCGCAGCCGGAAGCTCCGCCGAAGAGCCTGATTATTGAAAAGGTGAAGTCTGGCGTCGACGGCTTAATCACCACGCTGCGCGATCCCATCGATGCCGAAGTCTTTGAGGCCGGCAAGAACACTCTGAAAGTCGTGGCCCAGTTCGCCGTCGGATTCGACAACATCAACCGTGCCGACGCCAACCGCTACAAGATTCCTTTCACCAACACGGCCGACGTTCTCACCGAGGCTACCGCGGAGTTCGCCTTCTTCATGCTTGGCATGCTGGCGCGCAAGATGTGGTCCGCCGAGCACCTCACCCGCGANNGGCAAGACCATCGCGATCATCGGCACGGGACGCATCGGGCTGGCCATCATCAAGAAATGCGCCGGCTTCGACATGAACATGCTGTGCTACGACCCGGCTTATGAGAACCACGATTACATCAGAGCTATTCAAGAGAACATGGATTTGCGCCATGCGCGCGGCATCTCGCGGGAAAAGAACTGGATCAAGTACGCAGGGTTCGAAGATGCCCTCCGCGAAGCTGACTTCGTCAGCGTACATGTGCCGCTGTTGCGTCCGGGAGAAAGCGCGACGCCCACGTATCATCTGTTCAACGAGCGGACCCTGCGGCTGATGAAGCCGGGAGCGTTCCTGGTGAATGACTCGCGCGGGCCGGTAATCGATGAAGCGGCCTTGGCGCGCGCCCTGCGGGAGAACTGGATTGCCGGTGCGGCGCTCGACGTATACGAAAAAGAACCGCTGCCGGCCGATTCGCCGCTGCGCGATCCCGCGATTGCCGACCGCTGCCGCCTGATGCCGCACTTTGCCAGCGCGGCGCGCATCACGCGCCTCTCCACCGATCCCAACAAAGGCATGGCCGGACGGTGCGTGCAAGGGTTGATTGACGTGCTCGAGGCGAACTACGGCGGCGATATCACGAAAATGCCATACGTCGTGAATAAAGAGGCATTCGGAAAGTCTTAGGTGAGACTGTGCTCGCTTCCGTCACGCGTCTTCGGGTTCGCTCGCTCAGGTACCTTCCGGCGTTCTTGTGGGAGACCTTTCTTTCTCAACGCCAAGTCGTACGCGCATCCGGGTTCTCAGGTGGAAAACTTCTCGTCGACGCCAAGCGCACATTCTGGACCCTGACTGTGTGGCAAGATGAGCGGCTTATGAAGGCGTTTCGCGGCTCCGCACCGCACGCGAAAGTGATGCCCCGTCTTGTGGAATGGTGCGATGAGGCCTCCTACGCTCACTGGGATCCAAACGGCGATTCCGTCCCAAACTGGCAAGAAGCGCACAAACACTTAATAGCGGAGGGTCGGCTGTCTCGCGTGGCGCATCCGTCTCCCAGCCATGAGGCTCGGCAATTTGCAAAACCTCGTTTGAAGCCTTTGATTGGGCTGGATCTGAAGCCCGCACGCGAGGCTCAAGTAGGGAGTTCCCCGCGCGCGCGCGATTAGAAGCGGTTTTGTTAGGTTCTTTCAGGATGTTCTCCGATCGCTCCAGCTGGAAGCTCACGCGCAATCGCCTGACCGAGGCGCTCGAAGAGGTCAGATCGAGCGGCGCGCGCGTGCTCGATCTGACCATCTCGAACCCAACCCGGGTCGGCCTGCGCTACGACGAGGGGCTGATTCTTCAATCACTGGCCTCACCGCAAGCCATGGATTACGATCCCCAGCCCAAAGGCTTACTCACCGCTCGCGAGGCAGTGGCAGCCTATTACCGGCGCGAGCATGACGTTCGCGGCTTGGATCCTGAGCAGTTGGTGCTGACCACCAGCACCAGTGAAGGCTATTCCTTCGTGTTCCGCTTGCTGTGCAATCCGGGCGATGAGCTGCTGGTTCCGAAGCCGAGTTACCCGTTGTTTGAATTTCTCGCCGACCTGCAGGATGTGAAACTCGTGCCCTATCCCTTGATTTACGATCACGGCTGGCAGATGGATTTTCCGTCACTACAGAAGGTGGTAACGGAGCGCACCCGTGGCGTGGTGGTGGTTCATCCCAACAACCCCACGGGCTCGTTCGTGCATCCGAACGAGCAGGAATCGCTGAATCGCTTTTGTCATGAACATAGACTCGCACTGATCGCCGATGAAGTGTTTCTCGACTACTCTCACGATCGAGCTGGACAACACAGCTTTGCTTCTAATCAAAACGTGCTGACCTTCACGCTGAGTGGAGTTTCAAAGATCTCGGCATTACCGCAAATGAAGGTGGCATGGATCGCGGCCAGCGGCCCGGCGTCGGACGTTGAGCCGGCACTGGCGCGGTTGGAAATAATCGCCGACACGTATCTTTCCATGAACGCGCCCATCCAGTGGGCGACTCCCGCGCTGCTGGATCAGCGGAAAAGCATTCAGCGTCAATTACTCGACCGTGTACTCAGCAATCTGGCCGAACTCGACCGCCAGCTTGCCGGACAGAAGACTTGCCAGCGTTTGCATGTGGAAGCCGGATGGTACGCGGTTGTGCGCGTCCCGGTTACGCAGACCGACGAGGAGTTAGCAGTTGCCCTGCTACGACGCAAATCTGTGCTGGTGCATCCCGGGCACTTCTATGACTTTCCGAGCGACGGATATCTGGTTTTGAGCTTGATCACCGCGCGCGATGATTTTAGCGAGGGAGTCAAGAGGCTGCTGGAAGCCGTTTAGTGCGTGATTCCTATGTTGCGTCTGCGAAAACAATTCGCTTTACTCCAAGAAAAGGGGACGTTGGATGATCAGTTTGTGAGGTCGTTCAGTTTCAGCTCTTGCCTGTTGCTCCTGTTTCTGCTGCCCGGCTGCTACAGCAGATCGCGCCCCTCGCGCATTGGCAGTGTGGCGCCCGATTTCACCGTGCAGGACTCCGACCGCAAGGTCATGTTGAGACAGTTCCGCGGCAACGTCGTCGTATTGAATTTCTGGGCTACCTGGTGTCCTCCGTGCGTGGAAGAACTTCCTTCCTTGATCTCCATGCAAAGCCGCATGAAAGAAAAGGGCGTGACCGTACTGGCAGTGAGCATAGACGTTGATCCCGACTCCTATCACCGCTTTCTCAAAGAGCGCAATGTCAACCTGCTGACGGTCCGCGACCCGGAGCAGAGGAGCAGCACCCTGTACGGCACCTTCGGCTGGCCCGAGACGTACATCATTGACCGCAAGGGTGTGGTGCGGCGCAAGTTGATCGGGCCCGTGGATTGGAATTCACCCGAGATCATGGAGTTCTTGAGCCAAATGTAGCGCTGCAGGTGACGAGGGTTTTATTCGTGGAAGGGATTGGATGGCTGCTGGAAATTGATGGTTGCTGATTGTTGACTAAACCCACCCTGCCAGCTTTCAATCAGCAATCAACAATCATCAATCAAGAATTTCTGTCCTCCTTCTACCGCTTCACCAGAAACGGATTGCTCTCTCGCTCTTCGCCGATCGTCGTCAGCGGGCCGTGGCCGGGGACGACTACGGTGTCGTCGGGCAATGCGAGCACCGTGCCGTGCAGCGATTGCATAATCTTCTGCATCGATCCGCCGGGCAAGTCGGTGCGGCCGATGGAGCCGGCGAACAGTGTGTCGCCCGCGATCAGGGTCTTTTCGGCAGGAAAGTAAAGGCAGATGCTGCCTTCGGTGTGCCCGGGCGTGTGCAGAATGCTGGCGGCGTGCGCCCCGGCCTTCACCGTATCGCCGGTGCTCAGGCTCTGGTCAATCTCGACTGCGCCGGGAGGGGCCACGCCGATCCAGGCGGCTTGCACGTCGAGCATCTTGAGCAGGGCATAGTCGTTCTGGTTGAGCAGGATGGGCGCTCCCGTAGCCGCGCGCAGCTTCATCGCGCCTCCCACATGATCGATGTGGGCGTGCGTGATGACGATTTGCTTGACTTGCAGGTTATGCTTGCGGANNCAGTTGCACTGCAGCGGTCCGACGGGAAAGATTTCGTGAATCATGCTTCCATTGTAACGAGTCGCGAGTACCCCGTACCGGGACCAGCACCGTAAGAACCAGCTTGCACTTGCCCTAAAGCGCCGCTGGCGAGACAATACGCCAGCGTGCTCGGAGGCTGCTGTGGCCAAATACCGTCAGCATGGATATCAAGACCGTGATCGTAAGGAGCACGACCGATCGGAAAAACCGCGCAAGGAATCCGGGGAAAAGCCTGCGCCGGTACCGCCGGCAAGACGCGACTA
>PLKR01000194.1 GCA_003140655.1 Acidobacteriaceae bacterium
ACCTGAACTTTCAGCTTGCGGTAGGTGCCGTCGAGCTTGCTGTTGGTGGGATGATAGGCCAGCGAGTATTGATTTCGAATGTCGCTGCCAATATCCTGAAAGTCCTCGCCATACTCCGCCTGAAACCGGGGAAAGTAGGCGCGGCCGCCGGTCATGGCGGCGAAGGTGCGCATTTCGTTGTCGGCCTGCAGGTAAGTCATTTCGTCCACCGGAATGCCCATACCACGGCGCGGAGCGGGGTGCAATATCCTGAGGATCTGTCCCACGCTGATGGGGAAGATGGTCACATCNNCGATCCAGGCGATCGAGGGTGTCATACAAGGCGTCGAACAGATTGGTCTCGGAGAATCCCGGAATGCGCAACTGGTTCAGCGCGCCATAGACGGCTTGCTTGTCCTGAGTAAAATCCACCAGAATGTGCGGTAGCATGTCGTAATAGCTGACCGCGATCCAGTCGTCCTTGGTGAGCGTGTGGGCAAAGGCATATGAGGCCTGGAGAGCATCCCGCATGAAAGCATAGTTGGTATCTCCGAATTCCACCAGCAGCACCGCCGTGATGGGAGCTTTCGACACGCCGAAGTTAGTGATCTGCTGCGGCGATCCGTCTTCAAACAGCCGGAAATTTTCCTTTCTCAGACCTGGAACCCACTGGCCGTTCTTCAAGGTCACCATCACGTCCACATTCACCAGGGGCACGTTCACCTTGATGGAATAGTCGGGCATGCCCTCGACTTTCGCGGGCGAAGCGGGCGGAGGTGGAGGCGGGGGAGCTTCCTCGGGATTTTTCTTGGGGATGGAGTAGGGACCGACGTTGTCAGTGGGCCCACCCGCTTCCGCCGGAACTTCCTGCTTGGGCTTGCCGTTGTTTTGCGGGCTGTTTTGCGTGTTGTCTTGGGGCGGGGCTTGCGACTGGTCCTGGGCAAAGACTGGAGTGACGCCGGAAATCAGGAGCAGCGAGACCGCCAACGCCAGCATCAGTTTGGTGAAATTATCGAAACGCGACCACCGGTTCATGACCATCCATGTAGCGAACATATAAACCCCTGGAAAGTGGAGATAAGACTCTATGGAGCGAAAATCCCCTGTGCTAGTATAGACGCAGGGATTCGCGATTGGGATGTTTTGCCCGGCTCCCGCTATTCCCCTCCTGGCAACGACTTACAATCTGGCGGAGTCTAATCCAGTAAGGATAGGACTTACACGGTCCTTCCGGGCATTGTTCATGAAAAAATCAGGAATCGCGTTCTTCGTCACAGTCGCTTGTCTGGCTTTTGCCTCTTTTGCGTTTGCGCAAGCGTCCCCTACCGCGCAAACGGCGCAGAACCCTCAAACCATTGGCGTTAGCCAGATTCACGCCGGCATGCGCGGGGTTGCCTACACGGTGTTTGAGGGGGTGAAACCCGAGGCNNATGGAAGTGGAAGTGCTGGGCGTGCTGCACAACATGAATGGACCCAAAGGCGACGTTATTCTGGTGCGACTCCATGGGCAGAAGGTGGAATACACGGGCGTCGTCGCTGGCATGAGCGGGAGTCCGGTTTATCTCGACGGCAAGCTCGCGGGAGCGCTCGCCTTCCGTATCGGAGAATTCTCCAAAGAGCCCATCGCGGGGGTTACTCCGATCGCGGATATGCTGGAAATCAGCGCGCTGGACCGCTCACCCGCCGAGGAAACCACTGCGATCAAGCCCTTGGTGAACGCAGCCGCAGGCAAAACTGCGGCACCCGGCGAACCGTCCGCGTTTCCGGTTGCGGGTCAGGACTTCACCAATTACCTCAAACCCATCGAGACTCCGCTGGTCTTCAACGGATTCTCCGAGCAGGCGATTCATCTTTTCGCGGGGCAGTTTGCCTCCGCCGGAGTCGTTCCCGTGATGGGTGCGGGTTCGGTCAGTAACGACAAACAGCCGGAGCCGCTCGAAGCCGGCTCCGCCGTCAGCGCCGTCCTGGTCCGCGGCGATATGGACATCGAGGCCACATGCACCGTGACCTACGTGGATGCGCAGCGGTTGCTGGCCTGCGGACATCCCCTGCTGCAGTTCGGCTCCGTTGACCTGCCCATGAATAAGGCCGAGGTTCTGGCCACGCTGCCCTCGCCGCTCAACGCCTTCAAGATTGTGAACACCACCGAGCCCGTGGGAACCTTCGTCCAGGATCGCCACACCGGCATTCTCGGCGTCTTCGACCGGCAGCCGCAGATGATTCCGGTCACGCTGACCATCCACAGCGGCACCGGNNGTTCGGCGAAGAGATTACCTACAGGCTCACCGGAAGCATCGGGGTGAAGGGATTTCCCGAGGTCACGATGCGCAACATGTTCGCTCCGGCGGAGAACGCGCAGCCCGCGGCCATGCAGGCCGCACTTTCACTAGGCGAGCGCTTTGGACGCATTTACGACAATCCCTACAACGCTCCAGCCATCGCGGGTGTGAAGCTGGATTTCGACCTGGTCCGCGAACGCCGCTGGGCCCGCCTGGAAAGCGCCAGCACCGACGTTACGGAAGCCCGGCCGGGCGAAGACATTATGATTGAAACCGTGCTCGCTCCTTACCGCGGCGAGCGCATCGTGCGGCAAATTCCGGTGAAGATTCCCACTTCGGCGAACAAGGGAACCTTGCGCATTCTGGTGAGCGACGGCGATACTCTCGACCGCATCGGACATGGCAATCTGGCTTTCGGCCGCAAACTCGATCTCGCTTCCACCATCGCGCTGCTCAACAAGGAGCACTCCAACAATCGCGTCTACGTCTCGCTGCTCGAGGCCGACCCCGAAGCCCGCGTCGCCGATAAAGTGATGCCCACGCTGCCCATTTCGATCATGAATGTGATGGATGGCATGCGCGGCAATCAGGAAATGATCGTCAGCGGCGAATCCAACGTGGATGAAACGGCAACGGCTCCGCTGGACTATGTTGTGTCAGGAGTGCAGTTGTTGACCATCACGGTGAAGTAAACANNACATTCAAAACAATCCCACCGCCGCTTTCTCCATGTGCTTGAATCCATCGGTCGACCAGGCGGCCAGCACCATCAGCGTCCCGTTGTAGCCCACGTGCGCCAGGAAGCTTGACGCTACGGATTTGGTCATCGCCCGCACCGAGGTGAGCACTACACCCACCAGGAATACGATCAGCACGGCACCCCAGGAATACCCGTACTGGACAAAGTGCATGAGTCCAAAAGGCAGAGCGGTGAGAAGAATTCCCGAGGCGATGCCCAGCCGCCGCGCCACCACGGGATAAAGGAATCCGCGAAAGAAAATTTCTTCCATCAGTGGACCAAGGGTTACCGCGAAGGCCACCGTGAGATAGGCATCGGAAGGCTGGGCGAAGAACTGATCAAAAGGCGTGCTCTTCGGCATAGGCAGGAATCGTCCCAAAAGGTCGAACCCAAGCATGAGAACTCCCACGCCCGCAAAACTCACTCCGGCGATCCCCGGCCAATTCCACCGAATGGCCGGCCAGAACCGCGTGTGATATTTACCTTGGACCAGCAAGATCATGTACAGAACCACCACAACATAGGCCAGTAGTTGGGAAAGTAGCGCCAGCGCGGGCTTCCGCGCCACTTCCAGCCAACCCTCGTGCGGATAGGCGAAGAAGTGCGCCCCTACGACAACGAGGAGTGGCACGATGAAAAGGGTAAGCAGGAGCGTGAGTCCGGCGATTTGCAGCACGTCCCACCCGCTCCAGACGGGGTTTTCGCCGGCTTTGGGGACAGGAGGCAGCGGTTGAAACTGCGGCAGCGGAAACGGGTCGGCAGCAAACGAAAGAGGCGTTTGCGGCTCTGTGTTCGGCGGCGGATCGAACTGCGGATTTTCGGGCGATGACAAGACGTTTCCCTTCACTTGATCGCAGAACACAAGATTAGCATTGTTACTCTTGAATTAGTTGCGATCTCCCAGCCCATGCTTCTGGCCGCAGAGTTTGCACAGCGTGGGTTTCTCGGTGTTGTCCACCAGGTGATGGACTGGCTTGAGAGTGCGCAGGTAGGCGAATATCGCTTTCAGGTCGTCGTCCGTCATGTTGCGAAAGACCCACCAGAGCATGATCGGCTTCAGGCTGCGGGCGCGAACCGAGCCGGTGCGCATGGTCTGGACGAATAGTGCCTCGTCGTAATAGCCGATGCCGGACGCGTCCGGCGTAATGTTAGCGGAGTTTAGCCCCTCCCCCATCGGGTTGCCGCCCGCCATCGCCAGTCCCGGTATTGGCTGAAACTTAGGATTGAGCGGCGTGTGGCAGTCGCTGCAAGTTGCCATCTTGACCAGGTACGCGCCGTACTTGGCGGGCGTGGACCTGTCAGGCTCCGCCACCGGTTCGATCACCGGCTTCGGCGCCGCCTGAATGAGGCGGGCGAACAGAAACGGAATTTTGTTCGGAGGAAGATTGCTTTCCGCAGCCGGCAAGCTGCGGAGGAAGACCACGATCGAAGCCAGGTCTTCGTCCGACAAGTCGCGGAAATGTTCGTATGGCATGACAGGAAACAAAGTGCTTCCATCAGCCGCGATGCCTTCGCGGATGGCGCGGGCGATGGCGTCATCGCTCCACTTGCCGATTCCGGTTTCCAGATCAGAAGTGATATTGGGCGCGACCAGGCGAATATTGCCTTCTTCAAATAAGACTTGGCCGGAGCCTTCCTTGGCAGCCAGCACTGGCGGGTTCGCTTTGCCGTCGTACTTAGAGTGGCACCCCATACAATGCATGACGGCGTGCACCAGGTAATCCCCGCGCTGCAAGCGCGCTGCCGTGGCTTCGAACGTACGTGAGGTGAGTGCGCGCTTCTTCGCGCCAATCACCGGCCGCCAGCCTACGGTGAAGGTTATCGCGAGAGCGGCGAGCACCAACACCACAAGAAATCCGTAGCCAACAATTCTTGCCAGCAGTCTTCCCCAACTTCTGGCCATGTTTTGTCTCCTGAATGGTCGCCGTCACGATGGTTTTGCCCAGCGGAGGCGAATTATGCGCTGCTCCACGCGGGGAAGCAAGCTATTCCTTATTGGGATTCTGATTGTTTGTTTGCAACAGGTTGAGACCAGGCTGGCGCTCACCGCTGCCCACTAAGCGCTCCGCTTGCCGTTCCCCGCAAAGTATCCTGACAGCGCCTGGCCCGTATACGACTTCTTCACCCGCGCCACCTGCTCGGGCGTACCTTGGGCCACGATCCGGCCGCCTTCTTCGCCGCCTTCGGGGCCGAGGTCGATGATCCAGTCGGCGTTGCGGATCACGTCCAGATTATGTTCGATGATGACGATCGAATTGCCCAGGTCGGTCAACCGGTGCAGCACGTCGAGCAGCTTCTTTACGTCGTCGAAGTGCAGGCCGGTGGTGGGCTCATCCAGTAGGTAAAGCGTCTTGCCCGTCTGCCGCTTGCTCAACTCGCGGGCCAGTTTGATGCGCTGCGCTTCACCGCCGGAGAGCGTTACCGCAGATTGACCGAGATGAATGTAGCCGAGGCCAACGTCGACCAGCGTTTGCAGCTTCTGCTTTACCTGCGGAATGTTTTCGAGAATGGGCAGCGCGTCNNGTCGGCGATGGAGTTGCCGTTGTATTTCACCGCCAGCGTTTCGTGATTGTAGCGGCGTCCGCCGCAGACCTCGCAGAGCACATAAACATCGGGCAGAAAATTCATCTCGATGCGGCGCTGGCCTTCACCCTGGCAGGCTTCGCACCGGCCACCGGAAACGTTGAACGAAAATCGTCCGGGCTTGTAGCCGCGCTCACGAGATTCCGGCAGCATGGCGTAGATGTCGCGAATCGCAGTGAAGACTCCGGTGTAAGTCGCGGGATTCGAGCGCGGCGTGCGCCCGATCGGCGACTGATCGATGCGAATGACTTTATCGATGTTCTCCGCGCCGGCGATCGCCTTGTGCTCGCCCGATTTCTCGCGCGAACGGTAAAGCTGGCGGGCTAGGGCGCGGTAAAGAATGTCGTTCACCAGCGTGGACTTACCCGAGCCGGAGACTCCGGTCACCACCGTCATCACGCCGAGCGGGAAAGTTACGTCGAGATTCTTGAGATTGTTTGCCTTCGCTCCGAGAATGGTCAACGCGGCGCCGTTCTTCTGCCGCCGCTCGGGCCGCATCTCGATCTGCACTCTGCCGGAAATGTATGCTCCGGTCAGCGAGTTGGGCTCGCGCATAATCTCCTCGGGAGTGCCGCGCGCCACTAGACCGCCGCCGTGGCGTCCTGCGCCGGGGCCGAGATCGATCACATAGTCGGCGCGGCGGATGGTTTCTTCGTCGTGCTCGACCACAAGCACGGTGTTGCCCAAGTCACGCAGATTTTCGAGCGCAGTCAGCAGGCGGCCGTTGTCACGATGGTGCAGGCCGATCGAAGGCTCGTCCAGCACGTAGAGCACGCCGCGCAGCTTCGAGCCGATCTGCGTGGCCAAGCGGATGCGCTGCCCTTCGCCGCCGGAAAGCGTGGCTGCCGAGCGGTCGAGCGAAATGTAGTTCAGTCCCACGGCATTCAAGAACTGCAGACGCTCCACTATTTCATGCATGACGCGGCCGGCGATCTTCTCCTCGCGGCCGGCGAGCTTGATGCTTCGAGCGACTTCGAGTGCCTTTGAGATGGGCAGNNCACTCCGTCGCCGACATGTGATCCATCAGCCAGTCGCGGTAGCCTTCCGAGGTGGACTCCTCGAGATTCTGTTTCAAGTATCCGAAAATTCCCCGGAAGCCCGTCTTGCCGCGGCCGGATTCGCCGTTCAACAGCAGATCCTGAATTTGCTCGGGAAACTTTTCAAACGGTTTGTTCAGATCGATGCCGTGCGCTGCAGCCGTCACTTGCAAAGCGTGAATCAGGCCCTGCGACGCCGAACCCGGCCCCAGTCCGCCATCAAGCAGCGGCTTCGACCAATCCGTAATCACTTTNNTTGAAAGAAAACGAACGCGGCTCGAGTTGCGGCACGCTGATGCCGCAATCCGGACAAGCCAGCTTCTCGGAATAAAGTTGCTCATCGCCGCCGACCACGGCGATCTGCACCAGCCCGCCCGCTAACTTCATCGCCAAGCCCACTGACATTTCCAGGCGATGCTCAATGCCCGGCTTCACCAGAAGGCGATCGATCACGACTTCAATCGTGTGGTTCTTGCGCTTGTCGAGATTGAGGTCGTCATCCAGATTCACGATTTCGCCGTCGACGCGAGCCCGCTCGTAGCCGTGCTTGAGCAGCGTCTCCATCTCTTTCTTGAATTCGCCCTTGCGCCCGCGCACGATCGGCGCCAGCACCATTACGCGATCTTCAGGCGTGAGACTCATCACGCGCTGCACGATCTGCTCGGCCGACTGGCGGCTNNATAATCGTAGATCTCGGTGATGGTTCCGACGGTCGAGCGCGGGCTGCGGCTGGTGGTCTTTTGCTCGATTGAGATCGACGGGCTAAGTCCATCGATTGCATCTACATCCGGGCGTTCCATCTGGTCGAGGAACTGCCGCGCATAAGTAGAGAGCGTCTCCACGTAGCGACGCTGGCCCTCGGCATAAATCGTGTCGAANNAGGTTATGCTGGCGCGCCCCGCGCACCGAAATCTTGGTGATGGCCATGTAATCGCTTGGCTGAAAATCCGGAAATGGACTGCCCTTCCGTAATGTCGACAGGTCCACAGGCTTGCCCGACAGTAGGAGTGCACAGCTCTACTCCGTATTTTACTACGGCGCATCCGGGTCGTCACTAGCGGCGGGCGTCAACGCAGGTAAATTGAAGAAGCCGCATAGACGAAAGTTGAGCTTGCGGCATCTGATTAGTGCAATTTCATAAAGGGTGGTCGATCGTGATTTCGCTCTTCATGCCTCTGATTCTCTGCCTCACCGTAGCCGCTTCGGTCGGAATTGGCGTACTGTCGGCTTATCTGGCAGTCTTCGGCATCTTGCAGGCTTGCGGGCGGGCGTCGCAACTGCAGCAACGGCCCGCGGAAACCAGGCCGCGTTTGGTTCTCGTGCCTACGCAGAACCATGCCAGCGGTGACTAGAAACTGCAGCGGTTCATCTCAACCGAAGCCGGGTTAGAGCGGATGAGGAGACAACGCCGCTCACGGTAAGCAAGATCTTCTCGCAACAGAAACCGTATTGATTCCGTGCACCCCTAAGGTAACCTTTTCTGGTGCCTTTGCTGTGTTAATTATCGAAGGATGCAAACTGCGACGGAAGCAGCAGTGTGCCAGCAATGCGGATCGGCACTAAGTGCTGGATCGGTCTGCCCGCGCTGCGGCTATATCCATCAAGCCGGCTCTCCGTGGTCTTCCACAAATTTCTTCCCGGCGCGGACGAACTTAGCCTTGCTTCTGTTCGCCGGCTTCGTAGTGATCGGGACTCTTGTTTACCTCAATGTACGTCTGGTGCAGTCCACGGCCTATGTAAGCTCGCTTCAAACGGCTTTGTCTTCGGCGGAGGTGCAGAGTGCGCTAGGGAGCAGCATCCGGGCGAAACAGCCCGTGTTTGGCTTTCTATTTCCTTTCAGGGGTTCGCAATTTGCGGAATGGTCAGTGGCTTTGACCGGCTCGCGCGGCAGCGGACATCTCTACGGGATCGCGAACCAGATCAACGGTGCCTGGGATTTTTCCCGCCTGGCTTTTGAGTTCGAGAACGGTAAGGATAAAAATAAAGATAAAGTCGACCTCACTCCGGTTCGCCGGCTACAGCTTCCGGCGGTGCCAACCAAGAATGTTTACCTTGTGCCCATCGGCCTCGCTGAAGGCGAATCTGTTCAGTGGGCGCCTGCCTACTACGGGGCAAAACTCGGAATAGACTTGAAGCTGCTTCCAGCTATTCCTCTCGACCCTAAGCTCATTGACCCGGCGCGCAATCAATTGAACGCCGACAAGTGTATCGAATTCCTGGCAGCGAAATACCCTGAGATTTCGCATGATCCCTCCTCAATTTTGATAGGTGTGACGTCCAGCGATATGTACATTCCCGGATTTGGCTGGAGTTACGCGGAGAACATGCGCAAAGAGGGTCGCTACGCAGTCGTCTCATCCGCTCGATTACATCCTCCTTCGCTGCTGGGAAAGTGGAATCCGGAGTGGTTGCCTTCCCGAGTGCAAAAACTGCTGTCCAAGAACCTCGTCATGCTCTACTTTGATTTGCCTCTGAGCAGCGACTACACGAGCTTACTGAGCGGCGGAGTTCTCTCGGGCATGCAAATCGATCAGATGGGCGGGGAACTAATCGGAGCGGAGGGACAGTGGCATTCTTGGGTGGAGTCGGGAGATCCTGCCGTGACTATCTACGATGGCCCTGGAGATAAGCTGCTATGGAAAATGCACTACACGGACTCCGCCCTGCCGGATACACGCACGCAAGTCTTCTGCGTGAGTGCGGGCGTCGGGCTGATCTTGCAACGTAAAGCTGATTTTGTTTTCGAAGATGAACCGGAGTTGCAATTCACTCGAGCTCATCGTAACCAGGACGATCGCTCACGAGCTTTCGGAATCGGAGGTTCGGATTCATACGAGATCTTCCTCGGCGGACAGATGGGTATCGCTATCGATCTGATCATGGAGGATGGAGTCAGGATTCACTTCAACCATATCCCGCCGAAGATGGGACAGACCGGCGACACCTACCTGGCTGGCTGGGGCGGCGAGGACGGACGTTTTGAGAATGCCCAAGCCGTTTTCTCCGGAAAATCTTGGGAGGTTAAAACGACGGACGGCTGGACTTATATTTTCCCCTACACGCCCCGGGCCCTGCCGCAGAACGTTACAGTTTTGACTGGCTTCATTGACCCCGCAGGACATGAATACAAGATGGAGCGGGATTCCTTCGGTGCTCTCATTTCTGTAAGTAGTCCCTCGGGAAAGTGGCTTCGCTTCGAAAATGATTCCGAGCATCGAATCAGCAAGATCACGTCGTCCCAGGGCCGCACTATACGGTACGACTACGACAAAGGCGGTCGGATGGTCCGCGCCACAGACCCGGAANNTTTGAGTATTCCTACTTCCGCAGAGAGCGCAACGTCATCTATGAGAGCCTGATTTTGGATCCCAACGGACTAGAGACGTATGTTCAATATGTGGGCGATGGTTATCTGCGATCGCTGCCGTCTCCCGCCCACCGCGGTCGTAGCACAGAGCAGTAGAGCTTCCGCAGCGGCCCTCGTGTTAGCATTTTAGTAGTTGTCCTCCTCCCCGGCGGAACGCGCATGGCCCGCACTCGTCCCATACCGATTTCATTCTTTCCTAAGATGCTTCCAACGATGCTTCTNNGGAAGTCGCGCTGCGCTTTGAGCAGATGCGAGCCGTCTTCGCCACCCTGCTGATGAAAGACCGCCTCAACGAGCCGGTGCCGCTGACCATTCTTGCCTTCAAGAACGACAAGAACTACTACCAGAGCGTGCCCCTGCGCCAAGGCCAGCCGATCGACGTTCCCGGCTTCTTCCTTCCCGGCGAAGACCAAAACTTCATCGTGCTGAACTTACTTGAAGAGGAATCCTGGCGTGCCGTCGCTCACGACTTCGCCCACCTGCTGCTGAACTACAACTATCCTCCGGTCCCAGGGTGGTTCGACGAAGGCCTGGCCGAATACTTCAGCTCCATCCGCCTCGATGACAAGAAGTACGAAATCGGCGGCGACCCCGAACTGCATTCCGTCTTTACTCAAGAGCTGCCGCAGAACCAACAGGATGTCCGCAACCCTCCGAAGTCCCTCACCGAGCTTCTCAGTGGCCAGGTCTGGCTTGCGCTGCCCGACCTGCTCACCATGAAGCATGACACTTCAACCTACACCGAGGGCACGCACCACACGCTTTTTTACGCCCAGTCGTGGATGGTGATGCATTACCTGCTCCACGAGAACAAACTGCAGCAGACGGGAACCTATTTTGACCTGGTCGAGAACCACCACATACCCGTGGAAGAAGCCATCCAGAAGGCCTATGGCGTGACCGCCGCCCAGTTCGACCAGGCGGTAAAAGAATACTTCCACTCACTCACGCCGCTGTTCGTGGCGCTCGACGCTTCCAGGCAATCCGGTTCCCAACCTAATCCGCCGCAGGTCTACCAGTTCCCCGAGATCGTGGGCCCGGACGCTCGCGTGATCACGGCCAGAGTTCTCCGCGAGACGGATGCCAGCGCCTCAGCGGCTGAGCTCAAGATCAGGATTCCCGAACGCCGCGAGGCCGGCCTGCAGGAATTGCAGGCGCTGGCCACGGCTCCCGAACCGATTCCTGCAAAACTATTCAGAGATAAGGAAAACGATAAGGAAAAGAATCAGGACGACAAGAAGAACGCCCTGCTGGTCACGGCCGTCGGTAACGAGATCGCTCACCGCGCTCTGGCCTGGGATCACCTGCAGCGCCAGGAGTTCGATGCCGCCGCCGAAGAACTTGCCAACGCCGCCGCCCTTAACCAGAGCGATATGTGGATCCGCTACTACCTTTCCGTGCTGAAGTACCGCATAGCACGGTCGAAGCACACCGAAATCGTGGGCCTGCCGAACATGATGCAGGACCTGCGCGCCGTGCTGGAGTGGTATCCCGAATTCGCCGACGCCTATAATCTGTTGGCCATTGCGCACCTGAGAGGCGGCGGACCGGTGGCGGCGATGCAGGCCGAACGCGCCGCCATGCAACTCAGTCCGCGTAACCAGCAGTACGTTTACAACATGGCGGAAATCTACATTGCCGACAAAAAGTGGGAGGCCGCGCGAGCTTTGCTGGAACGGTTGATCGAACAAGGGATCGAACAA
>PLKR01000641.1:0-7162 GCA_003140655.1 Acidobacteriaceae bacterium
TCCTTGCGAACCGCTTCGCTAACCCCGCGCCCGCAGAACTCTTGCGGATCGAACCTTAACTTCTCAGTGAACTTCTCCTTCACCTCCGGCGTCAAGCGGAAGTTCTCCCGTCGTGGATAATAGGAACCAACCTGGTTACTCAAGGCCTTCAATTGCTCGCCCAGCGGCTTCCCTCGCCGCGCCACCATTTCGCAGCACAGCAACCCCGCCAGCAGTCCGTCTTTCTCCGGCACGTGATGCCGGATCGAAAGCCCCGCGCTTTCTTCCCCGCCAATCGCAATCTTGTCCTGCATGATCAGTTCGCCAATGTACTTGAACCCCACCGGCGTCTCGTAGAGCTCAACGCCGCGCGCCTTGGCGATCGCATTGATCAAGTTCGTGGTCGCCACCGACTTCGCCACCCCGTTCTTCCATCCTCGGCTCTCCACCAGATAATCGAACAGCAAAGCAACCACGTAGTTCGGCTGCAGGAAGGTCCCGTCCCCATCGACAATCCCGAAGCGATCCGCGTCGCCGTCGGTCGCAATCCCAATATGCGCTCCCGTCGCCCGCATCTTTTGCCGCAGATCCTCCAACAGGTGATCGTCCGGTTCCGGCGCGTGCCCGCCAAACAGCACGTCCCGATAGTCGTGGACCGTAGCAACCTTCACCCCCGCGTCGCGCAGTAATCCGTCCGAATATCCCCGCGCCGAGCCCCACATGGGATCAAAACAAACTTGCAGGTTCGCTTTGCGGATCACTTCCAGGTCCACAATCTCCCCCAGCCGCTTCAAATAAGCCGGCTTCACATCGAGCGATTCCTTGGCGACAATGCCATTGCCGCTGCCCCCGGCTCCGGGCGCTGAGACCGTGCCGTCTCCCGCGGTAATCTCAGCCTCAATCTTCTTCGTAACTTCCGGCAACGCCGGGCACCCATCCGGCGTCGAGAACTTGATCCCGTTATATTCCGGGGGATTGTGTGAAGCCGTAAAGTTGATTACGCCGTCTGCCTTGGTTTGGACAACTGCATAAGCAAACGCCGGAGTCGGCGCAGGTTCTGTGACCATCACCGGCGTAATCCCGTGCGCCGCCAGAATCTCCGCCGCCATCGAACAGAAAGTCTCGCCCAGGAACCGCGGATCGCGCCCCACGATCACTCGCGCTCCTTGCTTTTTCTGCGTGACGACGAAGCGCGCAATTCCGCCCACCGCGCGCCGCACGTTGGCAAACGTAAACTCTTCCGCCATCACCGCGCGCCAACCCGATGTGCCAAACTTGATCTCCGTTAGCATGTTCTACCCTCAAACGCTGGCTTAGAATGCTATTCTCTCAGTCTGTTGGTGATTGGCTGACGGCTGAGAGCTGATCGATGCAGGCTGATTCTATATGACCGACAAACGAATCGTCCTCACCACCGCCGCCTCGGAAGAAGAAGCCCGCAAAATCGCCCGCGCTCTGGTAGACCGCCGCGCAGCCGCCTGCGTCAATATCCTCCCACAAGTCACGTCCATCTACCGCTGGCAAGGTAACGTGGAAGAAGCTCGCGAATGGCTCTTGATCGTAAAGACAACCGCCGCGGCCTTCGGCCAGGTCCGCCACGCGATTGCAGAACTCCACTCCTACGACGTCCCGGAATGCATCTGTCTCACGATTGAAGATGGATCGCCCACCTATCTGCAATGGATCGCCGAATCCGTCTCCGCCGGAGAATCCGGCAAATAGCGCCATGGAAGGATGACGCTTAAGAACAATAATCCGAAAATCTCGGTTTATCCGCGTGTATCCGTGCAAATCCGTGGGAAGAAAATTTCTATATAGCCCCCAGCCCCAATTCGAGATCGTCAAGAATATCCTCGATGTTCTCGATCCCTACCGAGATGCGCACCATCCCGTCGGTAATGCCAATCGCCTTCCGACCCTTCTCTCCCAGCCCCGCGTGCGTCATCGTCGCCGGATGCGAGATCAGCGTCTCCACTCCTCCCAGCGATTCTGCCAGCGAGCACACGCGCAGTCGCTTCAGCATCTTGTTGGCGTTCTTCAGCGAGCCAGTTTCAAACGTGATCATCGACCCGAAGCCGCTCATCTGCCGCTTCGCCAGTTCATGCTCCGGATGATCCTTCAGCCCCGGATAGAAAACCTTTTTCACCTTGCCATGCTCTGCGAGGAAATCCGCCACCAAGCGCCCGTTGCGGTCGTGGATCTCCATGCGCGCCGCCAGCGTCTTTACTCCGCGCAGCACCAGCCAGCATTCAAACGGAGAAAGTATCGCCCCCGCGGCCTTCTGCAAAAAGGCCAGCATCTCAGCCTGCTCCGGCTTGCTGCACACCACGACGCCGCCCAACCCATCACTGTGCCCGTTAAGAAATTTGGTAGTCGAATGCACCACCATATCCGCGCCCAGCGACAGCGGCTGCTGAAAGTAGGGAGACATGAACGTGTTGTCCACCACCAGTTCAGCTTTCTTCCGCCGGCAAATCTGGCTGATCGCGGCCAGATCGCTCAACCGCATCAGGGGATTGGTCGGCGTCTCCACGTATACCATCCGCGTGTTCTTGCGGATCGCCCGCTCCACGTTTTCCGCATCCGACGTATCCACATAGGAAAACTCCAGCCCGAACCCGGCCAGCACCTGGTTAAACAGCCGCGGCGTCCCGCCATACAAATCATTCCCGCACACCACATGATCGCCCGACTTCAGCATGAACGCCACCGCGTTGATCGCCGCCATCCCGCTGGCAAACACCGGCGCCGCAACTCCGCCTTCGAGCGATGCCAGGTTCTCCTCCAGTCGCGTCCGCGTCGGGTTCGAGACCCGCGAATATTCGTAGCCCTTGTTCTCGCCGATGCCTTGCTGCACGTAGGTAGAAGTTGGATAGATGGGAACGGTAACTGCGCCGGTTAAGGGATCCGGCTGCTGCCCATCGTGAATGGCGCGCGTGGCAAACCCGGGATGCTTTCTGACGTTCATGTGTGAGTACCAATTCGGGAGTCGGTGGGGGTTGAGGTATCCTCCCCCCTCCCCTCGTATATTTTAGGATCAGCCACTTAGCAGGAAACCCAAAAAAGATCCAAATGGCTCAATAGTTTACAGGTAAAATCTTGAACCTCAAGGAGTTACTCGACTGCCGAAGCTGTAAGTTGTTTAGAATCAGCACGTCACTTTCAGTTTTCTTTGCAAAATACTGATTGCAAACTACTTACNNGGGGCCAAGTCAAGGTCAATTGACCAAGGTTCCGCAATTTTATTGTTCAAATCCCGCCCTCAAAAATCTTCTTCGACAAGTACCGCTCCGCCGAATCCGGAATAATCGTCGCTACGCGTTTCCCCGTGCCCAGCCTCCGCCCCACTTCTAACGACGCAAATACCGCCGCTCCGCCGCTCGATCCCGCCAGCACGCCTTCCCGCGCCGCCAGCCGCTTCACCGTCTCAAACGCGTCCTCGTCCGTCACCATGATCACTTCATCGCATACCGAAGCGTCAAAGGTCTTCGGAATGAAGCTCACTCCAATTCCTTCCACCTTGTGCGGGCCCGGCTGTCCCCCGGCCAGAATCGAGCCTTGGGTTTCCACGGCGAACGCCCGCACTCCCGGCACATGCTCCTTCATGTAGCGCGCGATGCCGGTAAAAGTTCCGCAGGTACCGCAGCCCANNCCCGCCATAAAAGCGCCGCGCTCGCCGGCCACCAACTCTTTCGCGCGCCGGATCGCACCCTGCATCCCCTCTTCATCCGGAGTCCGCTCAACCTCCGCCCCCAGCGCGCGCATGATAATCACTTTCTCCTGCGAGAAGTTTTCCGGCACAAACAGCTTCACCTTATATCCGCGATTCACTCCAATCAGAGCCAGCCCAATTCCGGTATTCCCCGCCGTCGCTTCCACAATCGTCCCGCCAGGCGCGAGGTTCCCTTCCTGCTCTGCTCTGCGGATGATCCCGATGGCGGCGCGATCCTTCACGCTCCCACCCGGATTCAGATATTCAAGTTTGGCGAAGATATCGGCCGATCCGGCGGGAACCAGCCGTTTCAGTCGCAACATGGGAGTCCCGCCGACCAGTTCGGTAATGTCATCGGCGACTCCCAGATGGGAGACTTCAGAGTTTTTCAAGTGCACGCTACAGGGTAAGGGCAGAGTTCGGAATCGTCAATTGCCCCGGCCACCCGCTCGGCGCTTAAACCGTTACTAAAGTAAAGCGTCGGTGGCCAAAGTAGGCCTAGCTGCCGCTATGCAGTCGATCGATGTCAGCATTGGTGTAAACACGAGTAGCACGCCGGGTTCGCATCTTGCCGTACCCAGCCGCTTCCGGCAGAGTGACTCCATANNATGGGAAACAGATCTATCCTGGGCACAGCGTCTGGCCTTGGCGGCAAGACATCTTGATTTCCGGCGCCGGTAATGAGGACGCCCGTGGCATTGCTGGCGCCGACTTCAAGAGGCGGCCCCGCCAGTGACATAGAAGGTGTGGAAATGGGACGCGCGAAAAAGGGCGAATCATTTTTCATCAGGTCAGAAGTCATCAGATACTGCGGACCTGAGAGAAAATTTGTGTCCTGGCCAAAAGCGATTCCAAGGGCGGAAAGCACGAGCAACATGCAACAACAGGAAACGCGCATAAAACCTCCTCCGCGGTACGCAGTTGTAAATTATGACGCGAGGAAGCGTGTGCGGCCAGAGTCGTTGGACCCTACTTTCCGCTCTGGTCATGGGTTTCCGGCCCAATCGACTGTAACTCCCGCCGCCGGCGGCGTCCCGCGCGCAGCAGGAAAAACATGTAGAGAACGATCCCAAGATTGGCTGCAAACACCGAGGAGCGCGGGACTGTGATGCCGCGCATGAGGCCGCGGATTTCAAGTGGGAGAAACAGAGTCCCAGACACGAAGGCAAGCCATTCGGCCCAGGTACGTTGCCTCCACAGGCCGTAGGCCTCGACAAAACGTAACAGAGAATAGGCAAATGCAAGTTCCGCTGCCGCCCACAAGCTGGCATCGGTGAGCCGGTCGGCAAAATCTAGAAAGAGCTGCGCCGAGCGCCGGTCGGTGTTGATGTGCAACCGGGCCAGCAGGCTCTCGGCAATGACCCAGGCATCCCTGTGGACGAGCAAGAGAGCGCACAGACCGATCGACAAAACGAAAATGCCCTTGGTGAACTCGAACGAAGCAACCGCCCGCAGCAGATTTCTCTGGGCGCGGTGCAGGTCGATTTTCGTTGCCGGCAAGAGCATGCGGCGCGCAAGCAACTCTCAGAGTACCACGGCTGCTGATCGCTCTCTTTCCCAAAGGTAGGTAGCGGTGCAGTTCGCAAGGTAGCGAGCCAAACGCGCGATTGTTGTGTCGCAAAGAACCATTCGGCTTCGCTCAGGGCAGGCTGCGACACTTCGCGCGGCTGGCCCAGATTCCATCGGCGGGCTCGGGACAGGCTCTTCACTGCGCAAAGAACGCTTGTTCAGGATGACAAGTAAATCCTATTCAGCTTTTCGGGAGCGAACCGCGGCGCGAAGCTCGTTCACGATCTCACGAGAAGCCTTGATGGCCGCGGCGTGCTGGTTCACGTTGAAGGAGATCGCGCCCACGCGGGCGTGTCCGCCACCTCCGTAGCGCTCACAAATTTTGGCCAGATTGACGACCGGCTCTTCCGGAGCCCAGGGGTTCGAGCCAACCGAGACCTTCACCCGGAAGGTGCTTTTGCTGAGTCCCACGCTATAGATGGATTCGGGATGGAGATAGTAAGGAACGAACTTGTTGTAGCCCTCGAGATCGTGATCGGTGACGTCGAAGAAAATTGTACCGTCGATGCACTCGGTACGCTGCTTAAGAATTTCGATGGAGAGTTCGTGACGGCGGAGTAGGGGAGGCAGGAGCGGGGCTACGAAAGGCTCTTCCAGAATCTCCGCCAGAGACTTGGTGGCGAGAAGCGGAATGAGGTTGGGGACGAACCGGTCAGGCGCGGACTCGATGACCATGGTCAACTTCATCGCGGGCGCCTGCATCTCGACGGCTGTTTTGGCATCGGCATAGAGAGCGCCGTCGATGATGTCAGTCCAATGTACGAGGTCGGCCACGGGAGCGGGATCGAAGCCAAAGCGCTGCTGGGCGATCATGGCAATAAAACTGGTGCAGGATTTGAAGTCCGGATCGTAGAACTTTCGATTGCTCTGGTCGCGCTCGAAGTGGGCCGCATCGTCGGGCGAGAGAAACGCGCTCTGGTGATGGTCGAACCACCAGGTGATTTTGGGCGAACTGGAGTACTTGAAATCGACGATGGCGTTTTCGTCGCCGTCGAAATGGGATTCATCAAAGAGCGATCCCGCGCGATGCAGAAGGCCGGAGAAGACGAAGTTGGCGTCTTCGCGAATGCGCTCGCGATAAAAACGGGAGAAGAGTGCGGCGGAGGAAGCACCGTCGAAACACTTGTCGTGGTAGAAAACTCTGACTTTCACTCCATGCCCCAGTTGTGCAAGAATTCCGCCACCCGCAAGACCGCATCCGGTGGATTTCGGTGGCAGGGTAAAAGCTAATAGGAATGACAGCTTAGAGGAAGAAAGTCAAGGGCGCCACGCCACAGAAGCGCTAACTTAACCGGGAAATACCTCTCAGCGCGAGAAGACAACTCCGTGGGGCAGGCCCGATCCGTTCCATCCGTGCGGCCACTCACGATTGGCGAAGCTGAAGCCAATCTTTCCATCAGTGTCACGAAAAGAGTCGTCCAGGGTGAGAGCGCCCGTTGCGGGGTCCAGTTTCATCAGGTAAAGGCGCTCCCCGGGCCCGGACGTCATACTGGAAGTCACTACGAGGCGCTGCGTCTTTGCGTCCCATCCCGTCCAATGTGGTCTGTAGGTATCGCTCAGCTTCAGTCGCGAAACTTCCACGGGCCGGGCCGCATTCGTAATGTCGAGCACGATCAAACCGTGCGTCGCTGCCGCGCTCTGGACCAGATAGTGTCCAACTATTGTGGGAACCCCGCACCAGTTGCCGGGAAAGGTATACACCAGTTGCGACCTGGGCTCGTCGGTGTTCACGCCAGTGATGCGCTCGAGTCCGCAGCCGAGTGTTTGTACAAAGATCGACCCATCCGGAGCGAGACGGGGCTCTTCCGGACTGATCTGCGCGTAGCGATTCTCTCCCACATCGAAGTACGCCGTCTTGAGCAGCTTGAGGTCGGAGAGACGCCACACCTGATAGGTCACGCC
>PLKR01000641.1:7182-11272 GCA_003140655.1 Acidobacteriaceae bacterium
TCTGGGCTCGCGCCGTGGTGCGCGTGCTGAAAGGTAGCGAGCACATGCCCGTTGGGCAGCCGCAAGTAGGAGTGCGGATGCATGTAGCCGGCCATGTCGGTAAATGATGTCGCAATTTTGGGATGCAGCGGGTCACGCACGTCAAAGATAAAAGTGCGGCCAGCGTCATGATCGTTGGCAAAGAGCATCCCGCTGGCGGGCATGGTGTACTCCGTGTGATGCACACGCATGGTCGGTTGATCAGTGGCGAGTGTGGTCACTAGATGCCCATACGATGGAGATGAAGGGTCGGCATCGATTACCGCGAGAAAGTCGTTGCCCTTGAGAGCCGCGTCTCCTGCCCACGCAAACAGGTAGTGACCTGGCGCTGTCGTTTTCTGGTCCTGAGACTGCACTGGAACGTTGACGACGCAAAATAGCAGGACGAATGCGAACAGACAACGTGGCATGGAGTTCCTTAGCATCAACAGGAGTTGCTTGTTATAGCGCGAAAGCATATCACGGTGAATTGCGGCGGTACAGAGCCGAGAATTGCCATTGTCGACTCAAGGATGCCGGGGTTTGCCGAACCGGTGCCGGGGCTGGCCGGTCGGATTGGCGTGCCCGCAGAGGAACTCTGCCTTGAGTTAACGCATTTGGAACCATGCCCCTGAGTCTTAATCCCCGGTAGCCTTCCGTTCCGCAAACTCGCCCACCACGGGAAGCTTGAACATCTCACCCTGCAGGGCTTTCACCACGAGCACGGCCCAAACAACGATAAACGCGAGAATAACTACCATGGACACCAACCCGACGAGCAGGGGGCCGAGCGCTGGAATGAAAAACAGCACAAAGCCCACAACCCTGAGCAGCGCACCCACTACCAAGACCACCAAACACACTCCGAGGCTCTGAAAAGAATGAAAGCGGACGAAGCGGTTCTGGTTGTAGGGTTTGACCAGAAGAAAAACAATCGCTGGCAGAAGGAAGTAAGCCAGGGCTCCAGCCAGCGTCTCCGGAAGCGCGCCCACGGTGCCGCGGGCCCGCTCGACAGGACGCATGGCGCGGCCGCAGCCGG
This sequence comes from Acidobacteriaceae bacterium, assembly GCA_003140655.1. Classification (GTDB taxonomy): domain Bacteria; phylum Acidobacteriota; class Terriglobia; order Terriglobales; family Acidobacteriaceae; genus Sulfotelmatobacter. The sequence goes on from PLKR01000641.1 coordinate 8,240, forward strand.
GGCAGTAAGCCGCGGCATTGGGCATGGCGGCGGCGCACTGGGGACACGAGATGGGCATAAGTTCCTTCAGGCCAGCCGCGCAGCTATATTCTTCCTGCGGCAGTCTTCACAGACGCCATAAATCTGGAAGGTGTGACGGGTCGTAGTGTAGTGGTGTCTGCGCCCGATTTCCTGCTCCAACTGGTCCACTTCGCGGGAAAAGAATTCCACCGAACTGCCGCATTCGGTGCACACCATGTGGTGATGGCTGCGGCGGTTGTACTGATGCTCGTAACGGGCGATGCCATCGTGGAATGCGACTTCGCTGGCCAGTCCGCACCCGGCCAGCAGTTTGAGAGTGCGGTAGACGGTGGTGTAGCCGATGCCGGCATCCTTTTTTTGGACGAGGCGATGGAGTTCGTCGGTGGAGAGGTGGTCGCGGGTTTCGAGGAAGGAGCACAGGATGGTATCGCGCTGCGCCGTTTGCTTGAGGCCGACACGCTTGAGGTGCTGGTGGAGGATCTCCTGGGCCTCGCGCACCATCTCGCGAGAGATGGAGGGCTGGTCGTCGATGCGCTTCTGGAGCATGAACGGTCAGGATAGCACCGGGCATCTTGAAAATGAAATTCATTTTCAGCTGAGGAACGCGTCGTAAATTCTCAACCACTGGGGCGCAGGGTGAATCAGGGCTTTGCGACGCTGCTGAACCCGCCCTTCCAAAACGGCTGCTAAAATCGAATGTTCATGAGTACTCTTACTGTATCCGGCGTTCCCGTTGCCCGGCGTTCGACTGGGCGTCACATTTTCCTTTGGCTGCTATTGATTCTGGTTCTGCTGGCGGCGGGCGCGGCCGCTTTTGCCTACTTCATCGCCCGCGCGGCCCTGCCCCAGCTCGACGGAAGGCTCCAGGTGAAGGGGCTTTCGGCGGCGGTGAAGGTGACGCGGGATGGTCACGGCGTGCCTGCGATTGAGGCTGCGACGCTGGAGGATTTGTTTCTTGCTCAGGGTTACGTGACGGCGCAGGACAGGCTCTGGCAGATGGATGTGATGAGACGCTTCGGGTCAGGAGAACTCTCCGAGATTTTGGGAGCGGACACGCTGAAGATCGACCGTGAAAAGCGCATCCTGGGACTGCGGGCGGCGGCGCGGAAATCGTTGCAGATGGCGAGTCCCCGCGATCGTTCTTACTTTGAGGCTTACGCGCGCGGAGTGAATGCATTCATCGAAACGCATGGCAGCAGCCTGCCGATTGAGTTTCGCATCTTGAAGTACCGGCCGAAGCCGTGGCAGGCGGAGGATTCCATTGTCATCGCAAACCAGATGGTGAAGGATCTCAACTACTTCACCTTTGGAGACATGCTGGCGCGAGAGAAGATTCTGGCCAAGCTGGGGCCGGAGTTGACGGCTGATCTGTACGTGAACCGCTCATGGCACGATCGTCCGCCGACTGTGATGCGGGAAGATCTCAACGATCAGGAAAATCAGGGCGACTCCAACGATGAAGATGAGGACGATGATGACGATGGGCCGGATAATTCGGTGACACAGCAGAGAGCTGCAGCGACAGAAATCTGGGCCCAGCCCGCTCCTGAAGCGGTGAACGGATCGAACGACTGGGTAGTCTCAGGAGCGCACACGGTCACAGGCAAGCCGTTGCTCTCGAACGATATGCATCTCGGGCACCAAATGCCGAATCTGTGGTACGAAGCGCATCTGAAATCCAGCAACCGGTCGGACAACCTGGATGTTGCCGGAGTGACATTGCCCGGGATGCCCTATGTGATTGTTGGCCACAATCAGCGAATCGCCTGGGGATTTACAAATGTTGGACCCACCGTAGCGGACGCGTTTATCGAGAACTTCAACGGACAGGGAACCTACCAGACGCCGCAGGGCTGGCAACAGCCAGAACACCGCGCCGAGGTAATCCACGTCAAGGGCCAGCCGGACGTAACGGTTGATGTAAGGAGCACGCGGCATGGACCCATTATTACGGAACTGATTCCCGGCGAGACGCGGCAGGTGGCGCTATGCTGGACACTCTATGACGGCCTGCACATGCCGTTTTTCGATGTGGATAGTGCTCAGAACTGGGACGATTTTCGCAAGGCATTTTCGCAGCTCGATGCGCCGGGACAGAACGTCGTTTACGCCGACGTTGACGGCAACATCGGCTACCACGCCACCGGGCGTGTTCCGATTCGTGCCGCTGGCGATGGCAGCCTTCCGGTCAGCGGGGCAGACGATGCCCACGAGTGGACCGGATACATTCCTTTCGACAAGCTGCCCAGTATCTACAATCCCGCTTCCGGAGTGATCGCAACCGCGAATGGCCGAATCACGCCGGATGGCTATCCTTTTTCCGTCAGTGCGGAATGGGAAGCACCGTGGCGCACGGCCCGCATTTATCATGTGCTGGAATCGGGGCGAAAGTTTGCCGCCACCGACATGCTTGCGCTGGAGAACGACGTTCACTCGGAAAACGATCTTTTTGCGGCCGAGCGTTTTGTCTACGCGATCGACCACGCTTCGAAACCCTCCACGCGGGCGAAACAGGCAGCGGATCTCATGCGCAACTGGGATGGGCGCATGCTTGCCTCTTCGACCGCNNGAAGATCCGAAGCAGCAGGAAACCATAATGAGTTGGAAGACCTACGCTTGGGAGATGCGGACCGTGTGGTTGCAGAATGTCATGCTGCATCAGCCCAAGCGCTGGTTGCCGGAAAAATACCCGAACTACGATGAGCTGCTGACCGCTGCGGTAGAAGCCGCAGTGAGTAGTAATGAAGCGCCACAAGACTTGGCTGCCTGGCATTGGGGCAGCGTCAACGCGGTTGAAATTGAACATCCGGTTCTAGGAAAGATACCTCTGCTGCGACGGTGGACCGCACCGGGAGTGCAAGAGCAGTCGGGAAGCGGCTATACCGTGAAAGCTGTGACCCGCCATCATGGACCCTCAGAACGATTTACCGCCAACCTGGCGGACCTAGACCAATCAACCTTGAACACGGTGACGGGCCAAGGCGGAAACTTTCTCAGCCCCTACTACATGGA
>PLKR01000641.1:11289-13912 GCA_003140655.1 Acidobacteriaceae bacterium
TAGCTGGTCAAGAGCAAACTATCGATGGTCGTGTCATAGACGCGCAGGTTGCCCCCCTCGGCGACATACTCCACATAGCGAGTGGCGAAGCTTTGTAAGCCCGTGACATCGCCATTGTCCGGAGGGATCACCACGGCTCCAGTGGAGGTGTTGTAGATGGAAAGGCAGCCGCGCACTTCCCCCTGGGGGCTATTCACGTTGCCGACATTGGTGCAGCGATAGGAGCCGACGAAGAGTTGGCCGTTGCTGCTCATGTCAATGCGGTCGTGATAACCGTCAGTGATGGCAATTTCGGTGGCAGGATTGTTGTAATACGGATCCTGCATTGTGTTCAGGTTGACGATATCGAGCGTTCCGCAATACTGTGCCGCGGTCGGAGCAGCGCTCGGGAGTGAGGTGCACAGGGGCCCAGTCTGCGTTCCCTTCCCCGCCACGTAGAGTGTCGAACCGGAGAGAAAGCCAACCGTTGCACCGTTCACGCGAACCAGTGCCCCGGGAGTGGGAGGGTTGGTGCTGAGATTGAGTATCTGCACGCTGGCCTGAGTGCCCCCGCACTGGGCGCCACAATTCAAAATATAGGCAGTGCTGCCATCGCTGCTGTAGACTGCGGAGACGGGTCGGTCGAACCCAGGCACCGTCACCGTGACCGGATTGCCGGTGTTTAGTAAAAGTGGCGAGACAACGGTCACGGAATCCGAGTCGTTGCTTAAAACCAGAAGCTGAGTTCCGGTCGCATTCGACACGACGGTTTGCGCATTGGGAACGCCGATCGTAGCGGTGATGCCCCCGGACGTGAGATTCATGGCCACCACTCCTCCCACGGGTTGGCCGGTTAGCGGAGCCGTGGGCACGGCCGCATAACCGGCGCCATCCAGAGGTATGGCCAGGCTGGTGGTCGGACCGGGAAGTTGAACGCTCCCGGTTGAAGCTTCGGTCTTCGTGTTGGCCACATAAACCCGATTGGTCGACGAATCAAAGGCCAGAACAACAGACCGGTCCGGAGACATAGCCATGAGGCCTGGCGAGCCACCGGCGCTAATTCCACCTCTCGCCAGGGTGTCGATCTCGCCATCAATTAGTACGAGACCAGCAGACGCAGTGGGACTTGTGACACTTTGAGAGGCGAGAACGCGAGTGGTTATTTTGCTGGGACCTGTGGCGGTGTGCACCCCACCTCCACAGGAGACAAGGGCGATACTTGCAACCACGAGCGCGGCAGACAAAAGAGCGGATTTCGTCAAACGTCAGGCTCCTAACTGCAGGAAAACCAGAGATTTAGGTGCGAAATAGCGGATTATAGCAGAGCGCACTAACTCCATCCCTGTGGGCGTTCTTTCGATCACGGAAAATCCTGCCCATCTGGCCGCTTGGATGCAAGAAACTGTGCTCCTCCTGTATTCTGGTCCATATGGCGGGTGATTTTCTTGCACGGATCAAACAGTCTCCTGTTCTATGCGATGGTGCGATGGGAACGCTGCTTTATGCGAACGGCGTGTTCATCAACCGTTGCTACGACGAGTTGAATCTCTCCCAGCCTGACCTGATTCGTGCGATTCACCACGATTATCTCCAGGCTGGGGCTGAAATCATTGAAACCAATACGTTCGGAGCCAACTCCTTCCGCCTTGCACGGCACAGTCTTGCGGACAAAGTGGCGAACGTTAACCGGGCGGGCGCACGCTTGGCGCGAGAAGCCGCCAAGAGCTTCGATGTTTGGGTGGCAGGATCGGTTGGCCCGTTGGGAACAAGAATCGAGCCTCTCGGGAAAACTTCGTTCGAAGAGGCCCGGCAGGCATTCCGCGAGCAGATCGAGGCGCTGGCCGAAGGCGGCGTCGATCTGCTGATGTTCGAAACTTTTGGCTACCTGGAGGAAGTACATCAGGCCATGTTGGCAGCCAAGGATGTTGGGGCAAAGTTGCCTCTGGTGGTGCAGGTTACGATCGATGAAGACGGCAACTGCCTGGACGGTTCCGCTCCGGAGACTTTTGCGCCTCGTCTTGAGGATTGGGGCGCGGACGTAATCGGCTGTAATTGCAGCGTGGGTCCGGTGGCAATGCTGGACGCGATCGAACGGGTGCGAGCCGCCACCTCCTTGCCGCTGGCCGCGCAGCCGAACGCCGGCATCCCACGCTCGGTGGAAGGCAGAAACATCTACCTGTGCTCTCCAGAGTACATGGCGAGTTATGCGCGCAAGTTTGTCACCGCCGGCGCGCGCATCGTTGGGGGGTGCTGCGGAACCACTCCCGACCATATCCGCGTAATGAAATCCGCTCTACGAGTTGGCGAGGCCAGGGGGAAGGCGGCCTCCGCCCAGGTTGCGGGTGGTGCAGTCACACCCAAGGCAACCCCGGCACAACCTTTAGAAACACGATCGCTTGTGGGGCGGAAGCTGGCCCGCGGGGAATTTGTGACGATGGTCGAGGTGGTTCCTCCCAAAGGGACGGACATACACAAAGAATTGGAGGGCTCAAAGTTCCTGAAGTCCGTAGGGGTCGATGCGGTTAATATTCCGGACAGTCCGCGGGCCTCGGCGCGCATGAGCAATCAGGCGCTCTCGCTGCTGGTTCAGCGGGAAGCGGGACTCGAGGCGATTCTGCACTATACCTGCCGCGACCGCAATGTG
>PLKR01000080.1 GCA_003140655.1 Acidobacteriaceae bacterium
CGCCAGCGGCTTAGTCCTTGCCGACCAACCGGAAGGAATAGCGAAACGGACCGACTTGAGTATGGCCTACGGCCGGGTTGAGTCCCTCGGCTACCCATGCCGCGTGGGGCATTTGAAGTCGTTTCTATCCTTCTTCCAGCTTCAGTCCGCCGAACGCGGACTTGCCACCGAGCGACGTATAGAAGGCAAAGCCGGTCAGCGCCGATACTGCCAACAGGGCAACCACCCCGACGCTGAAGTACCATGCCGAGGGGTCGGGAGTAAGGGGAAGCCTCAACAGGTCGCTGACAAGGGCCATTACGACCAGCGTCAACAGGCCGAATCGCAAAACCACGGCCGCTAGAAGCAGCCAGAACAAAACCCAGCCCACAACTCCGACTACGGCGAAGTTGGTTTGGGCGGAGAAGATGAGCGAGAACACCACCGCCATGGCCGCGACTACCAGCCAGTCGCGCCGCAGCAGGAGGCGCAGCAGGAACATTACAAACAACACTGCCAGGGCGACAAACGTGTCGCCTACTACGTCGTCGGCCATCAGGCCCAGCTCGAAACGGCCGCCCAGCAGCATTTGAGGGTAGAGCAGCATAGGCGGAGAATCCGGGATCCGTCCGCTCCAATAACCGGCCAGCCAGACGATACCGGTCAAGCGCAAGAGACCGCCTGCGGCCACGCCAAATAAAATATCGCGGCCCACCAGCGGATCACGGAACTCTCCGGTCAGCAGCCTCGACCAGGAAACCAGCGTCTTGGGCCAGCGCCGCCGTACCAACGGCTCCAGCGCTACGTACAACATCCACAGAAACGCGGCTATGAACAGAGACCAGGAAAGCCGCGCGACGATGAGTCCGAGCTCGGAGGAATCGCTGACATGATAACGGCCGACGAGCATCTCGAACATCGAGGCCGCGAACATGAAGCTCGCCAGCCGCCATGCGCCGCGCCGGTCCCCGCGTCCCAGCCGCAGATTGCGGCGCGCCAGCAGCGCGCTTCCTACCAGCAACAGGAGCAGCATGAGGATGAAGAATCCCTGTACCACTTTTTCTCCGGTGGTCTGCTCGTAAGGTTTCATCCGGGCAGCCCGGGTCCAAGGGGCGATCAGTTCGAAATACACCGCCTTGCCGCGATAGGACGCGGCTTCAATCCGCATGGGCGTTCCGGGAAACTCCTCCACCGCGCCGGTCCAGGCGGCGCGCGTGTCGGCATAGGTTGGCGGCGTCCATTCCGGCGCCGCTGCCGTCCAGTGGGCCGCGTCAAAACCAGCCTCGCGGAAAAGTACGCTCCAGTCCACGGCCGGGGGAGCGTCACTTTTTCCTGCCTTCTCTACCTGCGGCGGCACGATGATCAGCTTCAATAACCGGCCCTTCGGGCTGAGCCGCACCATGGTCGCGCCCGCGTCGGTGAGCGGCGGCGCCTCTTCGGAGATAGAATTGAAAAAATCGTAAGTGTAAAGCGGCTGTGGACTGCCGCGAAAATAGTAGTTGACCGGGCCGATCTCGTGATTCCAGCGGCTGCGGGCGGGCTCACGCACTGCAATGTATCGCAGAAAGTTAAGGTCGGCAGAGAAATCCTGCCAGGCATCGGCGGGTGTGTCGGAATAACCGAGGTCCCGCACCATGCTCTGGGCCCTTTCCGCCAGCACCGCCAGCGATTTCTCCATGGGTACATGTCGGATGAGCTGTGCCGGCGCTTCTGGCCAAAGCGCAAACACAATGGCAGCAACCAGCAGTGCCACACAGCTCCAGGCAATCGCCGGACGCAGGCCCTCGGTTTCGCCCGCCGCAGCTACCATTTCCGGGGAGGGTGTTTCGCCGGCAGCTAGCGCCGCCGCCAGTGGATCGCCTCCCGGCAGTGCCATTGCAACCTGGAGGGCAGACGCGGGCCGGCTGCGTGGTTCCTTCTCGACGCAACGCAGGATTACCCGTTCTACAACGGGATTCAGGTCCTGTACTAACGACGAAGGATGGGTGAACGCGCTTTCTTCCTGACGTCGCAGCAACTCGGCGACGCTCGCTCCCTCGAACGCCCGCCTCCCGGTAAACAGTTCGTAAAACACCAGGCCCAGCGAATAAATGTCGCTGCGGATGGAGGCGCCTTTGCCCGCAATCTGCTCCGGCGACATGTACCCGGGAGTCCCGGCCCGCGCTTCGCCGGCGTGCAGATCGCCGCCCAGCACCGCCAGCCCGAAATCCGTGATTCGCGCTTTGCCGCGCCCGTCGATCATCACGTTCGCCGGCTTCAGATCGCGGTGCAACACCCCCATTTCGTGTGCCGCTGCCAGACCGGCGCACAGTTGGCGCGCGATCTCCAGCGCTTTGTCGGCGGGCAGCCGTCCGATGCGCCGAAGCAGCGAACCCAAATCTTCTCCGTCGATGAACTCCATTGAGAGAAAGACCTGGCCGTCCACTTCGCCAATATCGAAAACCCGGCAGACGTTGGGATGCGAAACTTGCCTCGCGATGCGCACTTCGCGATGGAACCGGGCCAGCGCGGCGTCGTCTCCCGCGATGCCAGGCGGAAGGAACTTCAGGGCCACTACTTGCCCGAGCTTGAGGTCTTCCGCGCGATAGACTTCGCCCATGCCGCCGCGTCCGAGCAACCCCACGACTCGGTAGCGCTCCAGCAACATGGCGCCAGGAACAAAGCGGGAGCCATCCACAGAACTGCTTGATGAGATCGGGCGCGAAGGGCGCGAGGCGCGCACCGGCGTCGCCGCCTCGCCGGATCGGCTGTCGAGCGTGGCGGCAGCGGGATCCACCACCGTGGTGCCGCAGAATGGGCATGACGCGCTGGCCTCAGGAATCGGAGTCTGGCAGGATACGCAGCGCATGAAAGTGTGCCGCTTATACTAACACTGTCGCTCCGGCGTCCGTAGGTCGAAGCACGTCGAAGTATGAAGATCCATTTGGATCTCACCGTCGATTGTGCCCGGATCACGGGCTAACCTTCCACAATTCGGTAAGGTGAGGGTTGCCGACAAACCGGGAGTTAGTGCGCGTAACTTAAATCTAGAACGAACTGGATCACAACGAGAATGCAAGCGTCAGTAACGGATGTCACGGATCGAGGGCCGCTTCCTGCGGCGTTACTTCTGCTGACCCGCCCAGTTCACAATTACAGTGATGGGAGGCTGGCTGGCATTGCCGATCGGCAACAACCACAAGAATCGCTGCCCGTCGGTTTCCGGCACAATCGTGCCTTTGACTTTGAAAAGCGATTGCGGCAATCCGAAATCCAGCGTTCCTTTGCCCGATGCGGTCACCGACACGGCCATCAGTTGATCGTCGGTGGTTCTGTAGAACAACTCCTTGCCGTCGTGCCGCCAGAACGCCGATCGCCCACCGCCGGTCGAAACGCGCACAGCGGGGCCCGGTCCAGGGAACGGACGCACGAAAACTTCGTTATGCCCGGTCTCATCCGATTGGTAGGCCACCCACTTGCCATCTGGAGAGAACCTGCCATTCGACTCCTCCGCCGCGGTCTGCGCCACGGGAAACGGTTTGCGATCGGGGCCCTCGACCGGCACGGCCCACACGTCGCGCGCCGTGGTGGGACTCTGGCTGGAAAACAGAAGGTATTTCCCGTCGGGGGACCAATCATCCAGGTTCTTGGCTTCCTTCGATGCGAACAACACTTCATCGGGACCGCTGCTGCCCACAACCTTGGCATATAGGTCAAGCAGGCCGACGCGTCCCGCATCGAAGGCGATCCGCCTGCCATCGGGCGACCAACTCGCATAGCCGCTGTCCTCCGCTGTGAGACGGGTCAGCGTGCCGCGCGACATATCCATCAGCATCACGTCGTTGGCCCCGCCCTCGCCCCGCCCGATCGAGATCGCGAGGGTGCGGCCGTCGGGGGAGAGATCTCCCGCCCGCGCGTCTGCCACAGGCTCACCCACCGTCCCAGACGGCCTGCCGGAGCGATCCAGCCACGTGACTTCCCGCCGAATGGTTTCATCAGGACGATATACGATAAGCCCCGTATCCGAAGCTGCGGTGCGCATGAAGCTGCTCCAACCGGCCGAAAGTCCCGAGGTAACTGGGAACGGCTCTCCGGCAAGCTCCATCTTCGCCGGATCGAAGCGCTGCGCATACAAAACCCGTTCGCGCACCAGCAGAATATGATTGGGAGGCACGAATACCGCGGGCCCATCCGCCACGCAGATCCGGTGAAATTCTTTGCTATCGAGCGAGCCCACGTAAACGCCTCGCACATCCGGCGGACCCTGCACAAAAAACAAAAAGTGGTGTCCGTCGGGCAGAAACTTCGGGAAACGATGGCTGGCATCCTGCGCCCGCTGCTGCGTCACCTGCTCCGGTTTCCCGCCTGCCGCCGGTATCCGGTACAACGGCCCGTTGCCGGCTGGAGAAAACAGAATCGTGCCGTCCCGATTCCACGATGCGCCGCGCGGGGTGGGCGCGTCGGCCAGAGTTCGCACTGCCCCACTTTCCACGTCGAGCAGTTTCATTGCCTGATGCCCGAAAAATCCGATTGACTTGCTGTCCGGAGACCAGAATGGCTCGAAGCTCTGTTCCGTGCCGGCCAGCGGCTTGGCGACTTCGGAGTCGAGAGGACGCAGCCAGAGCTGAACGCCGTTGCCATTCGCCGCCGTGGCGGAGAACGCGAAGAAACGCCCGTCAGGCGAGATGGCAAACGAGTTGCTATCGCCCGGCATCACCATTTGCAGCCGCAACTCGTGCGCATCACCCGCGTTCGTGCTTCCGCGCCAGAGGAACGTGGCGAGGGCGGCCACGACAGCGAGCGCCGCAATCGTCCACGGGAGGGCACGCCGCCAGAGGGGGCTGTGCGGAGGTGCCGCAAGATTCGCGGACGACGCAGCGGCGCTGGAATCCGGAGCTCCGCTGATTAATTGATCGAGCACGCGACGCGCTTCGCCGATGTCGCGCAGGCGCTGTTTCGGATCGCGCGCCAGGCAGTCACGCAACAGCGTGCGCAGCCGCGGGGGCGTATCGGCCGGCAGAGCAGTCCAGTCGACCTCGCGCGTCAGCACCGCTGCCAGCGTGTCGGAAACGTCTTCGGCCTGGTATCCGCGCTTGCCCGTGAGCATCTCGAACACGACCACGCCGAACGCCCAGATATCGGCGCGGCGGTCAACGCTCTTTCCCTTGGCCTGTTCCGGAGACATGTACGCGGCCGTGCCCAGAATCACGCCGATCTGGGTGGCGCGGGCGGTGAGCGTGGGAGAATTCATCGCGTCCGACGTTCCGCTCCTATCTTCCGGCGAAAGTGCCTTGGCCAAACCGAAATCCAGCACCTTCACCGTTCCGTCGTTACGAATCTTGATGTTCGCAGGCTTGAGATCGCGGTGGATGATGCCACGCTCATGCGCGAATTCCATGGCATCCGCGATCTGTCGCGCAATCGGCAACGCCTCTTCCCTGGGAATCGGCCCCTGCGCGAGGCGCTCGGCGAGCGTGGGTCCCTCGACCAGTTCGAGAACGAGTGCGCGATCCTCCACCCCGTAGATGGCGGCGATGTTGGGGTGGTTCAGCGACGCCAGAACCTGCGCTTCGCGCGTGAAGCGCGCCAGGCGGTCGGCATCGCTGGCCACAGAATCGGGAAGAACCTTGATGGCTACATCGCGGGCCAGCTTGGTATCGGTGGCGCGATAGACGGCGCCCATGCCACCCTCACCCAACTTGGTCGTAATCTTGTAGTGGGCGATGCTGGAGGGCGGGGTCATCGTGCTCGGTAGGAGATAGTATCACTTTCGTGCCGCCTGGACTGCGGCAACCGGCATCGGGAACGAGTGACGGGCAAAGCGGAAGTAACTGTTCAAATCAGGCGTTTGCGCTTAGAACCCGCGGTTCGTGAAAGCGTCGCCACCAACTCAGGCCTCAACCGGTCTTTCGGTGGCGACCGGCAGTTTCGCTTGCTGCCAGGCGTCGAACCCTCCCACTACATTAACTACACTCTGAAAGCCGGCCCGCTGCAGCAGGCTGCACGCGATCATGCTGCGATAGCCTCCCTTGCAGTGAACGGCAATGGGGAGGTTGCGATCGATTTCGGGCGGCGCGACTTTGAAGTTATCCAACGGCCACCATGACGCGCCTGCAATGTGCCCGGCTTCCCACTCGGGCTCGCGGCGAACGTCCAGCACCTGCAGGCCGGATTCCTGCAACCGGCTGCTGAGAGCTTCCACGCTGATTTGCCGGAGTGTGGCCAAGGGAAATCCAGCCCGGCTCCAACCTTCGATGCCTCCCTTGAGGTATCCCCGCGCGTCCTCGAGCCCGACGCGCGCCAGTCTCATTCGCGCTTCCGACACTGCCTCCTGCGATTCGGCAATTAACACGGGACAGGCTGCCAAACCCAGCAGCGCTCCCGCCCACGAAGCAAACTGTCCTGACAAAGGAATGTTCACGGACCCAGGCACGTGCCCAGCCGCGAACTGCTCGCCTGGACGAACGTCCAGCGCGATTGATCCTTCTGCCAGAAGGGTTTTCAGTTCGGCAGGTTCGACCGGGGACAAGGCCGGCAGGTCGGACAGCGCCGGCGCTCCAGTGCGATTGATTTCCGCGTCCTGCAAGAAATACGCCGGACGAGCCGGGAGGTTGCTGGTCAACTGCTTTACGAACTCTTCCCTGCTCTCGATCTGCAACGCATAGTTTGTGAGCCGCTCAGTGCCGATGGTCGAAACGCGCTCAGCACGCATGTTGCGCCCACACAACGAACCGGCCCCGTGGGCCGGATAAACCAACACCTCATCGGCGAGCTTCAGGATTTTGTTGTGCAGGCTGTCATAAAGCATTCCCGCAAGTTGCGCCGCGCTATAACGCCTGGAAAGATCGGGACGGCCCACGTCTCCCAGGAACAGCGTATCGCCGGTCAGAACGGCCCAGGGCGCCGGAGACTTCTCTTCGTCCGCGATCACCAGGCACATGCTCTCGGGGGTGTGCCCCGGCGTTTCAAGAGCTGTGATGCGCATTCTCCCGACTTGCAACTGGAAACCCTCATCGACCGCTACGTGGGGGAAAGTCGCCTCGGCTTGCACTCCAATGTAGATTCGCGCGCCGGTTCTCGCCGCCAGCTCTCTGTGCCCGGAAACGAAATCAGCATGCAGGTGAGTCTCGAAGATGTGCCGAATGGAAACCCGATTCGCCTCCGCAGCCTGCAGGTAAATCTCCACGTCACGCTGCGGATCGACCACCACGGCCTCGCTCTCAGAGGCCAGCATGTAGGACGCATGCGCAAGACAGCCCAGATAAAACTGTTCGAAGTGCATCGTTCTCCCCCGCTGCCCAATGCTGAACCAATTCTATCCGCAAGAACTCGAATTCCGCACACCTTCGAGAACCTATGCACGTTGGTAACGAGAGCGGATCGTACGTCGCATCGCCAACTATTGCGTTCGAACTGACGTGGAGAGAAAGGTGGGTGGTGCTGAAGTTACTGCACAAACAACTGCTGAAAGCCATTTGGACGGCCATTCATTTCTTGCAACCCACTGAAAGGAATGGCGGGGACGACGGGACTCGAACCCGCGGCCTCTGCCGTGACAGTGAACGATTAACCAGTATTTTCAACGACTTCGAGAGCACGGACGGCGATGTAAGTCATTGGAAGTACGCTGTAGGCGAAGCTACTGTGTACCGCGATGTGTACCACGACATTTGTTGGCTGAAGAAAGCACTTGATCTCGACGTGGAAGCAAGTAACCGCTAAATCATGCGAGCAAAATGGGGAATACTAAACCAACTCGAAAAAAGCCGAAAAACGGCGAGGCAAAAAACTCGGAGGTCAGCCAGGGTCGACATAGATTCCACTGCACGATTTGCTCCCACGCCAAGTGTGAAGAAATCGAGCAAGCATTTCTGACATGGACTAGCCCGGTCTGGATCGCCAAACAGTACGGAGTAAGCCGAGACTCCGTCTATCGTCACGCACACGCCCTTTCCCTGTTCGACAAGCGGCGCCGGAATCTGCATTACGCCCTTGACCGAATCATCGAGAAGGCCGGAGACGTAGAGGTCAGTGCCACGGCCGTGGTGAGTGCCGTTGCAGCCTACGCCAAGATCAATGCGAATGGACAATGGGTGGAGCGAAGCGAGCACATCAACCTGAACGAACTCTTCGATCGTATGACGCGGGAAGAGATGATGGCATACGCGGAAAATGGCACCCTGCCAGCCTGGTTTGAACACACTCTAGGTGCAACAGGTTCCGACAGTCAAGGCGGTGGAAATGATCGCTAAACCATTGAGCAGCAAGAAAAATGCGAAATCGCAAGGTGCAACACTTCCTGGCCCTGGAGACTTCCCCATCGGCTCAGTTCAATCTCGGGCGGCCGCGAGACTTCGGTTACAGCGTGTCGGGGCCGGTGGCGAGCCGGCATTCGATTGCTTCTGCTTCCCCGAGGATGAGCGACCGTCCTTTGGCTTTCTGATCGAGGTGGAGATCGCCAGTGAAGTGCTGTGCCCCGTTCACAACAACGAGTTCACTCCGCTATTTCACCTTTACATTGCGAAACGGTTCCGAGAGCAACTCTGGAATGATTTGTGGACCCATCACAGTGAGCAATACCGCAAAGCATGGTTTGCCCGCTTTCCACCCGAGCTCTGGCCAGCCGTAGAAGAAGAAACCGAGTGCGGCAGCATCTTCTTGAAGCTGAAGGATGGAAGCAGACTTCTGGCTTACGAGCCAGCATGGAGGGACAGCTATACGGAAATTGAGAGGAATCGATTCGTTCTTAGCGACTAAAGGCAAAGAAACTCACCACAGGAGGAAAAAACACGATGATTTGGGAAGCGAAAGGCGCAATGCAAAAGGCCGTCCTGGAATCTGTCGCCACGATGGTGTGCGCCGGCGGGTCTGCCGGAACGTATAAGTCCGAGACCCTGCTAGTCGACGCAGTGCAGGAGTATCAGAAGCCTAATTTCCACGGAATACTCTTCCGCGAAAGCTTTCCCGAACTCAGCCGCGGCCTGATTCCGCGCGCCCACGCGATTTATTCGCAGATGGGTGCCACTTACAATGCGCAGGAACACTCCTTCCACTGGCCGTGGGGAGCGGTCACGCGCTTCGGATACTTGGGCCGCGACGAAGATGTCCACCAGCACCAAGGGCCACGTTATTCGTGGATCGGGATTGATGAGAGCACGCACATGACGGAGCCGCGCATCCGGTACATCCTCTCGCGCCTTGGTTCGACTGATCCCTCCTTGCACATCCGAATGCGTCTGGCTACCAATCCCGGAGGCCCAGGCCATGCTCTCCACTTGCATTTGTTCCTGGGCAACCGTTGCCCGCACTGCGAGATCGGAGGGAAAGAAGCAGGGCGAATCTACAAGGATGCAACCTGGCTCAGTGACAAGTTGCCCATCGGCTTGACCACGCAGTACATCTTCGGCAAGTGGGACCCCAATGGCTTGCTGCCGAACTATGACAAGCAGCTCCGCACACAGGGGCAGGGTTTCGCCAAACAGTTGCTTGACGTCTGGAGATCGCGCCAGCAGTACACTGAATGCGGCGGACATCTTCGTCACTAATCGAGGGCAGGCGAAGATTCTCGATTTCGGGCTGGCGAAAGTCACTCTCAAGCCGCAGAACATTGCCATGAGTGCCCCGACCATCGAATCCGAGGAACATCTCACCAGTCCGGGCAGCGCGCTGGGAACAGTCGCCTACATGTCGCCGGAACAGGTGCGAGCTAAAGAACTGGACGCCCGCACCGACCTGTTCTCGTTCGGGGCCGTTCTCTACGAGATGTGCACGGGCACGCTTCCTTTCCGGGGCGATACGTCTGCACTCATCTTCAACTCCATACTGGAACGCGCTCCCGTAGCTCCTGTGCGGCTGAACCCCGACGTGTCTGCTGAACTAGAACGGATCATCAACAAGGCTTTGGAGAAGGATCGCAATCTGCGCTACCAGCACGCCGCCGATATGCGAACGGATTTGCAGCGACTCAAGCGGGACACGGAATCCGCGCGACACAGTTCTCCCGTGCCGGCTGCTCGACACTCCGCGATCCGCATGCTCGCGCGCTCACGTCCCAAACTTCTGTATGGAGCGGCGTTGGTAGTTTTCCTCGCTTTGCTTGGCTTTGGACTTCAATGGATCAAGGGGCGACAAGCTCCTGCTCTGCACAAAGCCTTGACAGAGCGCCAGTTGACGCACAATTCATCGGAGAATCGTACGCTGGGCAGCGCCATCTCGCCGGACGGAAAGTATGTTGCGTTTGTAGATTCGAAGGGCTTGCACCTGCTCACCATCGCAAGCGGGGACGTTCACGAGGTCACGCTGCCACCAGAACTGAAGCCGAATTTGTGGTCCGTCAATTGGTTTCCGGATGGCGAAAGACTACTGCTCGAAGGGAAATTCGGCTCTGAGAAAAATACCATCTGGTCGACTTCGATTTGGGGTGGCGCGCCACGAAAGCTTCGAGCCAGTGGAACGGAGCCCGCGATTTCGCCGCCGGGCACAGCAATCGCATTTGTCGACGGGAAAAGGCATGAACTGTGGGTGATGGGATCCAATGGGGAAGATCCTCACAAAATTGTGGGAAGCGAGAGTGACCTGTACGATGCTCCTGCATGGTCTCCGACGGGTGCACGGCTTGCCTATGTGAAGCTGCCGGTCGAGGGCGCCGGTTTCGGAGCCCGCCTCGACACGGTGTCGCTTAACGGCGGACCCCCCACTACGGTTTCGTCCGATCCGCGTCTCGATGCCTCGGTGGGTGGCGCGGCGCCCATGTTATGGATGCGCGATGGACGCATTGTTCTTCCGCTCGTAAAGAGCAGCAGCACGAGTGCCGGCCTGTACGCAATTATGACGGACCCGCAGACGGGGAAATCGGATGGGAAGGCCGCTGCAATTACCCACTGGGATGGTCAATCTGCTCTTGCGATAACCGCCAGTACCGACCTCGCTCATCTGGTAGTAACCAAGTCTCGTACCTGGATGGGAACCTATGTCGCTGAACTCAAGGGTAAAGACGGCAGTTTAGGCTCGCCTCGAAGCCTGGCCTTGAGCGATGGTGGAAATACTGCCACCGCCTGGAGCCACGATAGCAAGACGGTTTTCTTTCTGTCCGATCGCACCGGGAAAGAACAGATATTCAAACAGCAATTGGATCAGGACAACGCGGAACATTTGGACACCGGGCCTGCGATAGCTACGGCTGAGCCGACTCCCGATGGAGCGTGGATTCTGTACTGGTCTCAGGGTGAAGGAGCAGAGGAGCAATCGGTGCGACTCATGCGGTTCCCAGTCTCCGGCGGATCGCCTGAAGCAATCCTGAAAATACCTTTCGATGCCACAATTGATCTCCATTGCCCATCACGCGCCACCGGGTCCTGTGTTATCAGCCGCGGGGCACATGGGGAAGTGGCTTTCTACGCGCTGGATCCGGTGCACGGCCAGGGGAAAGAGCTCGCCAGAACGAAATTGCCGCAGCCTTACGACATCAACTGGAGCCTGTCCTCCGATGGATCGCGGGTCGCGATCAAGAGTAAGGACCAACTTCCCGGACGAATCCCATTGTGGATCTGGGCAAGGGAACGGAGCGGGATCTGCAACTCCCGTCAGGCTGGTCGATCTGGTATACGAGTTGGGCTGCGGATGGGAAGGCACTGTATGCGTCAGCTCAGGCGAAGGGTTTTTTTCTCGCTCGCATTGAGTTGGACGGAAAGTCCCGGGTTCTGCTCGATCGGGGCGTCAATCAATTCCTGGGTTGTCCAGTAAACTCGCCGGACGGGCGTTATCTGGCTTTTTGCCAGCAAAATTTTGAGAGTAATGCCTGGCTGGTGGAGAATTTCTGATTCCACACTAGGAATCGTCGACCCCACCCGTGCCTAACCTGCTTGCACAAAAATTGTCAACTGGCGCTATCAGGCGTGGGTGTTGAAAAAGTCCAGTTTCCTCAAAACAGCGAAATCTTGGGGGATGGAAAATGTCTAGAAAAACCGAGAAAGTCGTTTGTAGGGCATCCTGATGCAATTTTATTTTTGCCAATTTCGTGGAAAGGAGTTTTTCAACAGCCACAGGCGTTTACACTCAAAACCCCCATCGCCGGGGTCAATGAGTG
>PLKR01000400.1:0-145 GCA_003140655.1 Acidobacteriaceae bacterium
CGCTGCGCCCACTCTCAGTCCTCTTGGAGGGTTGCTGACTGGGCGTTTGACCTGGTAAGACGTCGGCATCCGCGGCAATGCTGCTGAGTTCTCGAACCTCAGCAACGAAACGATAGCCATAACGCGGGACGGTTTCGATAAACTG
>PLKR01000400.1:197-427 GCA_003140655.1 Acidobacteriaceae bacterium
TCTCAACCATGACCAGCAAAGCGTCGAACGCCTTCGGGGGCAGTTGCACCGGCGCCTTTTCGCGAAGTAACAGCCGCTCAGAAGGATTCAGGCGAAACGGGCCGAACTCGAAGACTGCCTTTGTTTGTACCGACATAAGGCATTCACAAAAACTTTAGAAGAACTTTATGCACACCTGAAGACCACCCACCGGCTTTGGAGCAATATACTAGGCGATTGGGAGGACGGCG
>PLKR01000400.1:450-4158 GCA_003140655.1 Acidobacteriaceae bacterium
ATGAAGAACACACAGCCAGATCGGAACTGGATTTGGAGGATGCGTCTGGCAGCGGCAAGTGCCGCGCTGGCGTTCGCGGCCGTGCTGGTGATGGCGGTCCTTGCAACCCAATCGGCGCAAGCGCAGGTTTTCACCGTACTGGCCNNTCCAGGCCACCAATGGGAACCTGTACGGGACCGCGGATGGCGGCGGAGTCAACAGTGACGGCAACGTCTTCGAGGTCACCACGAGCGGTACGCTGACCTCCCTTTACAGCTTTTGCTCGCAAGCCAATTGCGCGGATGGCAAGAGTCCCCAGGCGGGGCTGGTGCAGGCCACCAACGGGAAACTGTACGGGACAACAGTAGTCGGCGGGGTCAACAGCGAGGGCACGGTCTTCGAAATCAGTCCAAGCGGCAAGCTGACCACGCTCTACAGTTTTTGCACGCAAGTGGATTGCACTGATGGCGCAGTCCCCTCGGCGGGGTTGGTGCAGGACATCAATGGAGACCTGTATGGAACAACCACCGATGGCGGGGCCAACAACCAGGGCACGGTCTTCAAGATTACCCCGGCTGGCGCGCTGACCACGCTTTACAGTTTTTGCGCGTTGCCCAGTTGCCGGGACGGCAGCGGACCCTCGGCGGGGCTGGTGCAGGCCACCAACGGGAACCTGTACGGGACAACAGACACCGGCGGGGTCCACAAAGGGGGGTTGGTCTTCAAAATCACCCCGGCCGGCAAGCTGACCACATTTTACAGCTTTTGCTCATTGCCCTCTTGCAGCGACGGAGAGGAACCGCTAGCGGGACTGATCCAAGGCAGCAATGGGGATCTGTACGGGACAACCAGCACAGACGGGGTCACTGGCGAGGCAGCGTCTTCGAAATCACCCTGGCTGGCAAGCTGACCACGCTTTACCGTTTTTGCTCGTTGCCCAATTGCGCCGACGGCGCTGATCCCACGGCAGGTCTGATCCAAGCCACCGATGGAAACTTCTACGGGACAACCCTCAGATGGGGGGCCAACGGCGCAGGCACCGTCTTCGAAATCACCCCGGCCGGCGAACTGACCACGCTTTACAGCTTTTGCTCATTGTCCAATTGTTCCGACGGCCAGTCACCCGCGGCGGGGCTGATCCAGGACACAAATGGGACCTTCTATGGGACCACCGAGTCTGGCGGTGTCATTAGCTGTGGATGTGGCACGGTTTTCAGCCTGTCTGTGGGCCTCGGCCCGTTCGTGGAAACCCAGACTACCTCCGGCAAGGTGGGAGCAGCCGTCAAGATTCTGGGAACCGATCTGACGGGAGCGACCAGCGTCACGTTTAACGGCGAGGCGGCGGCGTTCACCGTGGTCTCGGGTTCCGAAATCACGACCAAGGTACCCACAGGCGCCACCAGCGGCCCGGTCGTGGTAGTAACGCCCGGCGGCACGCTGACCAGTAACGTGATCTTCCGGGTGACGTAGTAACAGCAACGCCGAATACGAAAGCCGATTCCTCCGTCAGGGCGGCTTTTGTTCTGTACAGGGCCGCCGCCCAGATGCTATTCCGCAGGGTCGTAGTTCAGGTTTTGCCCGAGCCATCGCTCGATCTCTGCCACGCTCATCCCCTTGCGTTTGCTATAGTCGGCGACTTGATCGCGGTCGATCTTGCCGAGGCTGAAATATCGCGATTCCGGATGCGCGAAGTAAAGCCCGCTCACGCTCGATCCGGGCCACATCGCAAACGACTCAGTGATCAGCATTCCAGTGTTCGCCTGCACATCGAGCAAACTCCAAAGCGGCCCCTTCTCGGTGTGATCCGGGCAAGCCGGGTAGCCCGCAGCGGGCCTTATGCCCCGATATTTCTCTTGAATCAGATCCGCGTTGCTCAGACCTTCCCCGCAACCGTAACCCCATTCTTCCCGCACCCGCTTGTGCAGGCACTCGGCGAAAGCTTCAGCCAGGCGATCAGCGATGGCCTCTGCCATGATCGCGTTGTAGTCGTCGTTCTTGGTTCGGAACCCGTCGCACAGTTGCTTCAATCCGATCCCGCTCGTTACCGCGAATGCACCGATATGATCGGGCAACCCCGTTTCCTTGGGCGCAATGAAGTCGGCAAGCGATCGGCACGGCTCGGTGCCATCTTTATTTGATTGCTGACGGAGGAAGTGGAATCGCTCGAGCATCTTTTCGCGCGTGTCGTCCGTGTACAGTTCGACATCGTCGCCCACGGCGCTGGCTCGAAACAAGCCGTATACGCCCCGCGCCGTGATGAGGTTCTTCGCAATGATGACATCCAGAAGAGCATTGGCTTCAGTGAAGATCTGGCGCGCCTGCGCACCTTGTCCCTCGTGCTCGAGAATGCGCGGATAAATACCCTTCAGTCCCCAAGTATGGAAGAACGGCGTCCAGTCAATGAAGTCGCGCAGTGTCGCCAGCGGAAAGTTGTGCAGCACGCGGACACCGGTAAACGCGGGTGTAGGGAGGTCTTCGGGCCGCCACTCGATCGGAGTCCGTCTCTTGCGCGCGGTCTCGATGGAGACGACCGTCTGGCGCGGCGCGGAATGGGCCTTGCGGAGCGCCTCGTAATCCGCGCGATGTTGCGCCACGAACGCCGACTTGCCCTGGTGACTTAGAAGGCTAGTCGTCACGGGCACCGCCCGGCTGGCATCCAGCACATGTACCACTGGCTCGCTGTAATGCGGCGCAATCTTGACGGCCGTGTGTGCCCGACTGGTGGTGGCCCCGCCGATAAGCAGCGGCAATTTGAAGTCCTGACGCTCCATCTCGCGGGCGACGTGTACCATCTCGTCGAGCGACGGAGTAATCAGACCGCTGAGTCCGATCATGTCCGCCTTTTCCGCCGTGGCGCGTTCGAGGATCTTTTCGCAGGGGACCATCACCCCCATGTCGATCACCTGATAGTTATTACAGGCAAGCACGACGCCGACGATGTTCTTGCCAATATCGTGAACGTCGCCCTTGACCGTTGCGAGGACGATTTTTCCCTGCGCCTTGACCACCTGGCCAGATGCAGCCATCGCAACTTTCTCGGCCTCCATGAACGGCGTCAGGTGCGCCACAGCCTTTTTCATCACACGGGCAGACTTGACCACCTGGGGCAAGAACATCTTGCCCGCGCCGAACAGATCGCCGACCACGCTCATGCCGGCCATCAGAGGGCCTTCGATCACTAATAGAGGGCGGCCTAGCTTGAGGCGGGCTTCCTCGGCGTCGACTTCGATGTACGTGTCAATCCCCTTGACCAGTGCGTGAGAAAGACGTTCCTCTACCGTGCCGTGGCGCCATTCTTCGGCCTTCTTTTCATTTACTGCCCTCCCGACTCCCTTCAGCTTTTCGCCGTAATCTACCAGTCGCTCGGTCGCGTCGGGACGGCGGTTTAACAGCACGTCCTCGACCAACTCCTTCAGCTCTGGGTCAATCTCCTCATAGACCTCGAGCATTCCGGCATTCACGATGCCCATGTCCATGCCGGCGGTGATGGCGTGATAAAGAAATGCGGAATGCATGGCCTCGCGGACCTTATTATTACCTCGGAAACTGAACGATATATTCGAAACGCCACCACTGACCTTGGCGTGCGGCAGATTCGCTTTGATCCAGCGCGTGGCATTGATGAAGTCAACCGCGTAGTTATTGTGCTCCTCCATGCCGGTCGCGACGGTGAGAATATTGGGATCGAAGATGATGTCTTCAGGGGGGAAGCCGACCTCGTCGACTAGT
>PLKR01000419.1:0-4014 GCA_003140655.1 Acidobacteriaceae bacterium
CCATTGCCTTGTCCGTCTTGCCCATCTCCACGAACGCCCAGGCACACGACCGGAAATTGAAGTTCCCGGGGTCCTGCGATCGGGCCGTATTGCACTCTTGCGTCGCCTTTTCCTGCATGCCCGCATAACGCAGCACGTAGCTGAGCGCGAAGTGCGCATCGGCGCTCTGCGGACGTCGGCGCACAAAATCCGTCGCTGCATCGTAAGCACGGCCCAGTTCGCCGCGTTCGACCCGATTCACGATCAGGTTACTGGCCGCAAGTTCGCGGTTCGGATCCAGAGAAAGCGCCCGCTCAAAAGCCGCACTCGAGCGCTGGAACATCTCTTCCCCGCCACCTGAGAAAGTCGAGTCATAGTAATAACGCAGCCCCAAAACTTCCCACGCCGGAGCGTAGCTTGGGTCTTCTCCGACCACGTGTTCCAGCACAGCGATCGCATCCTTGTTCGGCCCGGGATCATGCGGCAAGGCAAGGGCATGGAGGTAAAGGTCGTACGCCTCCTGACTCTTGGGGCGTGACGCCGTGCTCAAGGCTCCTCCTGCAACACCCAGCGCGGGCAACAGCCCCTGCTGCACCTGCGTACTCAATTGGTTTTGCAGGGAAATCAAATCATTCACCGGCGCCGTGACGGTCCCCTGCCACAGCAGCCGGTCACTGGACACGTCAATCGCTTCCAGCGTCACGGTTAACTGCTCGCCCTGCCGCATGAAGTGTCCGGTCAGCAGCCGGCCCACGTGCAATTGCTGTCCTACCTTGCGCGGATCCAGATCCAGTTCCACATACCTCCGCGTCACCGACGAAGGCCGCACTTCGAGCGAACGCGCATACGTCAACACGCTGGTCAATTCGTCTGCCAGCGCGAAGCGCAGGTAATCCACAGCAAAATCCCCGTTCATGTTCTGCAGCGGCAGCACGGCGATCGCATTCTGCTGCTCCAGGTTGGCCACCGACCGGTGTTTCAGCCAGTACGCTCCCACTGCCGCCANNTGGCTCGCAACCCGCAGCTTCGCGTTGTGCAATCCACTCTTCACCTGCCCTGAATCACTCTCGCGTTTCAGTTGCTGCAGGTCCGCCTTCATCTGCGTGGCGCTTTGATACCGCTGCTTGCGCTCCTTCTCCATCGCCTTGCCGATGATGCCTTCCAATTCCACCGGGACCTTCGGATTCAGTTCTCCCGGCGGCACCGGCTTATCATGCAGGACCGCGTCCAGCGTCATCAGCGAGTTCTTGCCCGCGAAGGGTTTCTTTCCGGTGCACATTTCGTACATCACCACGCCGAAAGAAAACAGGTCGCTGCGGAAATCGATTTCCTCGCTCCGCGCCTGCTCCGGCGACATGTAGATCGCGGTCCCCGGAATTACCCCCACCGCGGTCAACGACTGATCCAGCCCTGCTCCGTCGCTGTCGGTTCCGACGTTATGCATCAGTTTGGCGAGCCCGAAATCCAGCACCTTCACCTGCCCGCTCGGAGTCAGGAAAATGTTCGCCGGCTTGATGTCCCGGTGCACGATCCCCTTGGCATGGGACGCCGCCAGCGCGTCCGCCACCTGGATACTGATATCAAGCACCTTCTCCGTCCCCATCGCCTGTCCCGAGATGCATTGCTTCAGGCTCTCGCCCTCCAGTTTCTCCATCACGATGAACGGATGCCCGTTGTTATCCTCGATGCCGTGAATGGTGCAGATGTTAGGATGATTCAGCAGTGACGCCGCCTTCGCCTCGCGCGTAAAGCGTTCCAGCGATTTGGGGTCGCCCGAAAGATTTTCGGGAATGAACTTCAGGGCGACATGCCGCCCCAGTTTCAGGTCCTCCGCCTCGTACACCACACCCATGCCACCACCGCCCAGCTTGCCCAGGATGCGATAGTGGGACACTGTCTGGCCAATCATGAGAGGACGGAACCCCCGAACGCGGTAATGTTAGGCTTGCCAGCGGCTTAGGTCAACTGGCCCGTCTTGATTTTCATCGTTCCCAAACTGACAACCACCCTATCCTTTTGTGTCCACGTGCTGGTTCCAAGTTGCCTCGCGACGATTACTATAATGCTAGCAACCCTGGAATAGCGAGGCGGCTCAGGTATGGCGCGGACGTCCGGCAACGACTCTAGCCAACTGCAAGAAGCCATTCGCCGGCGCGCCACCGAACTCTTCCAGCGTGGCGGAGCGGTCGAAGGCCACGACGTCGAAAACTGGTATCAGGCCGAAGCCGAGGTGCTCCGCGAATCAGCCACTCACGCCGTTCGCCGAGCCGTCGTCGTCAACGTCCGGGGTGTGGTTTACACCGGGGAATACGAATCTACCTCTGCCGATGGCTACATTCCCGGCGAATGGAAACCCGGCAATCCTGTTCCCGTTCGCCTCGCCGGCGACAAACTCTACCTGCGCCGTCCCAACGGCCGTGAACTCCGAACCACCATCGTTAAGAGAATCGGCTAAACGACTACTCTTCCACCCACAACCCCGCCGACGCCCCCACCCACTCCATATCCCGATTATGATCCACACCCATCATCAAACCACGCCCCATGCGGATAATCGTCAGCACCGCCATCAACTCCTCCTGCCACACATACATTACCCGTACCTCCGCCTTAGTCCCGCCAAACGGAGTCTCGATCACGGGTTCAAAATGCAGCCGCTCCTGCAGAATGTATTCCGCCCGCTTCTCCGCCGGAATCGCTTCAATATCTTCTTTTTTCGGCGCAATCACCACGCCCAGGCCGGCGAACGAATACAGTGGCTTCAGCGCATAGTTCTGCAAGTCGTCCGGAATCCGCTCCAGCCGGTCCAGAAACCACGTCTTCGGCACGGACTCATGCCGCAAATACGGAATCGAAAACTTGCTGATCCGGAAATACCAGTTCGGATGCCCCGCCCACTCCACGTCAAGATCGTCGCGCCAATCGAACCCCAGCTTCACGTGTTTACGCTGCAGTTCGTCCACAATCGCCCGGTTATAAATTCGCTGGATCGGGATACGCTTCCCGGCCCATTCGTAATAGAGGCGCGTCCCCTCCTTTTTGATGGACTCAATGTCCACCGTCCGAATCCCCAACATCTTTTCGGTGAGCAGAAAATCCGGCAAAGTCTTCTGCTCCTGCGGATGAATTTCCATCAGAATCACATTTTCCGGATCGTGCCCTGCTACAATCGCTTTCCGCAGTAGTTGCAGGTACGATTCCTCATCCAGTCCGCTTAGGAAGAACTTCAGCCCGCTGTCGAGCCCGTACACATCGATATAACTCTGCGCCAGCGTGACCTGATACGCATAAAGCGAAGGGAAGGCCTGCAATTCCACCAGCTTGGGCTGCAATTCGCCGACGGCATCGCGCACTAGCCCAAAATCCACCTGCACAAACAGAGGATGCGCCGGCTCATTGGGCACCTTGAACTCGGCGGGAACCGCCTCATCCGACTTCGCCCGATACTCCGGGCTCTCCACCAACTGCCGGATCAACTCCTTCCCATCCTCCGCCATCCGTTCCAGCAATGCCTTGGGAAAAAAGCACGGAGTCTCCGCCAGCCGGAAGGACACATGCGTCCCAGACGCGTCGTCAATCCGTCGCAAGAACGTCTGATATTTATCGGAGGTGAAACCGGCGTTGAACTGCTTTCGCAGGGAAGGGATCATCGTAGCACCGGCGTCCCACCGGCAAATCATTCTAAAATACTGTCATCCTAAGCGGAGCAAGACGCACACGGAAGTGGGCGGCTTGCGGAGTCGAAGGATCCCTATAACTGCTGATCTGCCGCGGCTAGCAGCGAACTCCCTGCGCCGGCAAGACCGCGCCTACGCCTCCACCAAAAACTTACCATCCTGCATGATCTGCTCGTCGTCCACCCAGATGTTAAACTTCCGNNGTGTGCGCGCCATAGGGATTCCCAAACGCAATGTGCACTCCGGGATACTTCTCATCTTGCAGAATCTGCCCAATCACATCCTTCAAATCAATGTTCGTCCCGATGGCAAACTCGCCCACGCGGTCGCTGTTCTCATCCGTGTGCGTGTACTTCCA
>PLKR01000419.1:4024-5129 GCA_003140655.1 Acidobacteriaceae bacterium
GTCAGCGGATGCTCCCGCAAGCTGCCAAATTTCGCGCACAGATAGTCGCCCACCACACCATCCACCACGAATGTTCCATTCACTTCGCCCGGCGTGGTGAAAATCTCTCCGCCGGGCAGGTTCCCCCATTTTTCTGGACTAATAATCCCGCTGGTCTTCAGCCACCGGTAATTCGGATTCAACTCCGCCGTCAGGTCCGTTCCCGCCGCCGTCTTCGCCCTCACCCGTTGCGCCTTGCGCACCATCGCCACCACCTTGGCGCTCAGCCGGTCCACCTTCTCAAAGTCCGCCCGCATGCCTTCCAGCATGATCTGCCGGTTGATGTTCACCATATGCGCGTGCCGGATCTTGCGCCGGTTCACCACATCTGTCATCTGCATGCGCGTGCGCAATTCATTCCTCTGCGCCTGCACAGCAAAGATCGAAACCTGGCTGGTTTCCAAATCCTCCAGAATCTCCGAAGGCAAATCCTTCAGCGGACGCTCCGCCAGATCCTCCAGCACCCAGGCTCGGTAGGGCGAGCCCAGTTCGTCAAGTTCATGCACGATCGCCGCAGCAATCTCCAGCGTGGCCTCGTCAGTGATGACGCAAACCTTCTCCTCAGGCCGCACGCGCAGGCAAACCTGCACAGCATTGCGTGCCCCAGGACTGTATTCAGGATCAAAAGAGATTGTGTTGTGTGAGCGGGTGCCCCACCCTTGTCGCGGGGTTTGCGACAGACCCTGCGCTGTCGAAGGAGCCTGCCCTGAGCCTGTCGAAGGGATGGGGGGTCTGACTTCGTCTGCAGGAATGGTCATTAGCCTACTTTTCTCACGGCAGCCGGCTCGTCCTCCGCCAGGCCCATCTCCGTCTCCTCTATGATGTAATCGACAACTTTCTTCAAGTCTCCCGTCTCCTGATACACCTGCAACTGCCGGTCCGCGCCACTGCCCCGCTCCAGCATGGTATGGATGTAGCTCAATTCCTCGCGCGAATCCAGTTCATCCACCACATCGTCTACAAATTCCAGATACTCGTAGATCAAATCCTTCGCCGGCACTTCCGTTTGCTTGCCGAAATCAATCAGCTTCCCGCTCATCCCGTAGCGCGCCGCCCGCCACTTGTT
>PLKR01000419.1:5179-6555 GCA_003140655.1 Acidobacteriaceae bacterium
TCCCACCAGATCTTTTTCGCATTATCGATGCAGTTGGTCTTGATCAGCAGCTTGATGAAGTTCTCGTATTCGCCCCAGCTCGGAAAATAGTCCGGAATATTAGTCCGCGGAAACTTGTCGAATACCTTACACCGGTACGACTTCAGCCCCGTATTCATCCCCAGCCAGAACGGCGAATTGGTTGAAAGCGCCAGTAGATGCGGCAGAAAATACCGCGCATGATTCATCATGTGGATCGCCGTCTCGCGGTCCTCGATTCCAATATGCACGTGCAAGCCAAAAATCAGATTCGCCCGCGCCACCAACTGCATGTCTTCGACAATATTCTTGTACCGGTCGTCCGGATAAATTTCCTGGACCCGCCAGTCCGCAAACGGATGCGTCGCCACCGAAGCCAGCCGCAGCCCGTTCTCCCTGGCCAGCCTGACAATATCGCGGCGCAGCATCTTCACTTCCGCTTTGGCTTCCTTTATGTTCTTGCAAACCCCAGTCCCCACCTCCACCACCGACTGGTGCATCTCCGCCTTCACTCGCTCTTGCAGGATCAGCCGGCCCTTTTCGAGGATCTCCGCCTGAATATGCGACTGCAGATCCCGCGTCTCCGGATCTACCGTCTGATATTCCTCTTCAATCCCGATGCTAAAAGTAGGTTTCATTGCGTTACCAAACGTCTTGTCATTCCGAGCGAAGCGAGGAACCTCTAGTTTTGGCCGAAAGCTCCCAAACTGCTGGGTGCCCCATCCCTTCGCGTTCTTTGCGAAAGGGCGGGCAAATCAGGCCCTAACAGTATAACAACCAAGCCCAGAATGCTGATCAGAAGTTGTGGTGCACCTGGAACCAAGACAGCCAGAAGAAAAGGCCCAACAGGAGGAGCATGAATCCGCTAAGGCGGATTGACAGCACTGAGAATAAACTACGTACCCAGTGCCCGGGCGAAAATGCCCGGAACAGTAGGACGATAGCCACAACTTGGCCGATAAGAATCGCGCCGATTCCCCACACTACGAATAGCTCAGTCAGACCGCCAGTCACGACCCCGATCCCAGTGGCCTTCTGTCTCGAAATGCCAATGAGCGCGTCGCCGAGCCCGATCAGAATAGGAATCCACGGCGTCCATGCCAGCGCCACGCCCCAGAGAAAGCGCTTCTTCCGCACTCCGTCCACGATTTCCATCGCGTCCAAGCCCGTCTCGTAACCCTGAGCTCCTACTTCGCCGCCTTGCCCCGCTTCCGCTCCGCCACCCACTTCGGTTCCGACTTGCGCGTCTGCCTCGCCGGCGATCCCTGCAAGAAACTAGCCCACCGCAACTCCCGCGCCGGATCCTCTCCCGTCACCGCCATCTTCACCGCCATCTCGGCCACCGCATTCACAATCCA
>PLKR01000301.1 GCA_003140655.1 Acidobacteriaceae bacterium
GGGACGAACGGGAAGAGCACGACGGCGTTTCTGGTGGAAGCGATTCTGACAGCGGCGGGGCGGAAGAGCGCGCTGATCGGGACGATTGAGTATCACGTGGCCGGGAAGGTGTTGCCGGCACCGCATACCACGCCGGAGGCGCTGGAACTGAATCGTATTTTCAGCGAAGCGCTAGGGAACGGGGCGACAGACGCGGTGATGGAAGTTTCCTCGCACGCGCTGGCCCAGGAGCGCGTGTTCGGAGTGCCGTTTGATGTGGCCGTGTTTACGAATCTGACGCGCGATCATCTCGATTATCACAAAACGATGGAAGAGTACTTCGCGGCGAAGCGGGTGCTGTTTGAGGGCTGCGGCACGGACGCGCCTCGGGCGGTGGTGACGAATGGGGATGATGGGTGGGGGGCGAAGGTGGCGGAGTTCAGCCGCAAGCGCAGCTCGCTGGTGCTGAAGTATGGCTGGGAGCGCGGCGACCTGCACGCGGAGAAAGTGGAGATCACAACCCGCGGGACCCGGTTTGACCTGGTGACGCCGGAGGGGAAGATCGCCGTGTTCTCGGCGCTGATCGGGCGTGTGAATGTGTACAACATCCTGGCAGCGGCGGGAGCGGGCTATGCGCGCGGGTGTGCGGCGCAGGCGATTGCGGCGGGGATCGACAAGCTGGCGTCGGTTCCGGGAAGGTTTGAGCGCGTGGAGTGCGGCCAGCCTTTCACGGTGGTGGTGGACTATGCGCATACNNGGAGGGGATCGCGACCGGAAGAAGCGTCCTTTGATGGGCGAGGCCGCGGGGCGGGGAAGCGATTTCGCGGTACTGACATCGGACAATCCTAGAAGTGAGGATCCGCTGGCAATCATTAATGATGCGGTGGTGGGGCTGCAGAAGACGGGCGTGAAATATAGCGTCGAGCCGGACCGGCGCAAGGCGTTCGCTCTGGCAATTGACGAGGCGCGGCCGGGAGACATTGTGCTGCTGGCGGGGAAGGGGCATGAGAAGGTACAGATCACGCGGGAGGGGACGGCTCCATTTGACGATTTGGAGGTGGCGCGCGAGGCGCTGCGTGCAGCGGGATTTGAGTGCGAGGCTGCGGGGGCTGCGGGATGAAGCTGACGCTTTCCAGGATTGCCGAGTTTGTTTCTGCGGCGGGCGAATTCGCGCCTGAAGAAGTGGCGCAGGGTTACTCGATCGACTCGCGGACGGTGGGGCCGGGCCAGCTTTTCTTCGCGGTGAAAGGTGAGCGGCTGGATGGACACGACTTCGTGGTGTCGGCGCTGGAGCGCGGAGCTGTCGCGGCGGTGGTGCGCAAGGATCAATTGGGGCGATATCCGAGGCAGATGCGATTGCTGGCCGTGGAAGACACGCTGGTGGCACTGCAGACTCTGGCGATGGCGGTGCGCAAGCTTTGGGGCAAGCCGCTCGTCGGGGTGACGGGCTCGATGGGAAAGACGACTACGAAAGAAGCAGTTGCGCATGTGCTGGGCACGCAGTTTCGGGTGTTGAAGTCGGAAGGGAACTTCAATAATCATTTTGGACTGCCGCTGATGCTGCTGAAATTGCAGCCCGAGTATGACGTGGCCGTGATCGAGATGGGGATGTCGCACGCGGGGGAGATCGGCGCGCTGGCGAAGATTGCGCAGCCGGAGATTGGTGTGGTGACCAACGTCGCTCCGGTGCATCTGGAGTTTTTTGATTCGTTGGCGGGGATTGCGCGGGCCAAGTATGAACTGATCGAGTCGTTGCCGGCGGGTGGCACGGCGGTGTTGAATACCGACGACGAGTATGTTTCGCAGTTTGGGCGCGACTTCAAGGGTAAGGTGGTGATGTATGGCACGCGGACGACCGCGGATGTGCGCGCGGAGCATATTCGGAGTCGCGGAGCCGAGGGGTCGGAGTTCGATGTGGTGATCGGAGGCGTGCGTGAACGCGCCAGGCTGCCGCTGGTAGGGGAACACAACATCTTGAATGCGCTGGCGGCCGTCGCGGTGGGGGTGGAGCGCGGGTTGAAGCCTTCGGAGGCNNATCAACGATTGTTACAATTGCAATCCGAAAGCGCTGAATGCGATGGTGGATACGTTGGCGGGGATGGCGGCGCAGCGTCGGATTGCGGTGGTGGGCGCGATGCTCGAACTCGGTCCTACGGGCGAGGAATTGCACCGGCAGGCAGGCCGGCACATCGCGGAGAAAAAGATCGACGTGCTGCTGGGTGTGCGCGGACCGGCACAAGCCATGGTGGAAGCGGCACGACAGGCGGGGATGCGAGCGGAGTTCGTGCCTACGCCAGAGGAAGCCAGCGAATGGCTGGCGCGCGAGGCGCGGGACGGCGACGTGATTCTGATGAAAGCTTCACGCGGGGTGAAGCTGGAGAAAGCGCTGGAGACCTGGAAGGCGCGGCGCGACGGCGGGGGCAGATAATGCTTTACCACGGAGGCACGGAGACACGGAGGAAGGCGAGGGAAAACCGTTCGCTTCCAAGCTCTGACGGTAATCAAAGAACCTCTTCGATAACTTGTTTTACCAGATATATTTTTCTCCGTGACTCCGTGTCTCCGTGGTGGAATCAAGCTGGAGTCTGTTAAGACATTTTCGAGCGGGACGGAGGCTGATTGCTCTACTGGCTGTTGTTCCTGAAGCTGCAGCATTATTTTCCACCATTCCGCATCTTCCGCTATCTGACGTTCCGCACCGCATTTGCCAGTCTTACTGCTCTGTTTACCGCGCTCATCGTGGGGCCGCTGGTCATCAACCGGCTGCGTGAATTCCAGATTGGACAATACATTCGGGAAGAAGGACCGAAGGCTCATCAGAAGAAAGCGGGAACCCCGACGATGGGCGGGCTGCTGATCGCGATCGCCATCGTGGTGCCTACGCTGCTGTGGGCGGACTTGAGCAACCGGTTTGTGTGGATCGCGGTGTTCGCCACCTGCGCGTTTGCGGCGATTGGATTCACCGACGACTACACCAAAGTTGTGCATCGGCGGAACCTGGGTCTGACCGCGCGGGCCAAGCTGGGACTGCAGATTGCAGCCAGCATCGTGGTCGCTGTGATGCTGATCGCCATGCAGACCTATGGGATGTATTCGACCAAGCTGATTGTGCCATTCCTCAAACAGTTTCATCCGGATCTGGTGGTGCAGAGCCTGGAGCGTTTTCCGCACTTGTGGGCGCTGGCGTTCCTGCCATTTATTGGGTTCGTGGTGCTGGTGATCGTGGGTTCGAGCAACGCGGTGAATCTTACGGATGGGCTGGACGGACTGGCCATCGGCTGCACCGTGATTGCGGCGGGCGCGCTGACCGTGCTGACGTATGTGAGCGGGCACGCGACCTTTGCGACTTACCTGGAAATCCCGCGCATGCCACAGGTGGGTGAGTTGACGATTTTTTGCGGGGCGATGGTGGGATCGTCGATCGGGTTCCTGTGGTACAACGCGCATCCGGCGGAAGTATTCATGGGCGACGTGGGATCGCTGGCGCTGGGCGGGGCGGTTGGGACGGTTGCGGTAATCATCAAGCAGGAACTGCTGCTGCCGTTTATCGGCGGAGTGTTTGTGATCGAAGCGATGTCGGTGATCCTGCAGGTGGGATCGTACAAGCTGCGTAAGAAGCGGATTTTCAAGATGGCGCCGATCCATCACCATTTTGAACTGATGGGATGGTCGGAGTCGAAGATCATTGTGCGGTTCTGGATTGCGTCGCTGGTGTTCGCGCTGTTCGCGTTGACGACTTTGAAACTGAGGTAAAGAAACTATTCACCACAGAGTCACAGAGACACAGAGAGGAAAAAACAATAATTTGGTTTTCTCTGTGACTCTGTGACTCTGTGGTGAAATTGGGTTTGATGGAACTTAAAGACAAACGCGTGCTGGTGGTTGGACTCGGCAAGTCCGGGGTGGCGTCGGCGCTTTTCTTGAAGGCGCATGGGGCGCGGGTTACCGTGTCCGATACCAAGAGTGGGGATGAACTGCGCAACGAGATTCCGGTGCTGCTCGATCATGGGATTACGGTCGAAACTGGCGGACACGGTGAGCGCACCTTCCGCGGGCAGGATTTGATTGTGGTTAGCCCCGGGGTTCCGGTAAATGCGCCGATGCTGGTGCAGGCGCGGTCTTTGGGCGAGGCTGTGATCGGCGAGATTGAGCTGGCGGCGCAATTTCTGCCGGGGCCGATCGTGGCCATCACTGGGTCGAACGGGAAGACAACGACTACTACGCTGACAGGCGAGATTATGGCGGCGGGGGGATTGCCGACGCTGGTCGGTGGGAACATTGGCACTCCGGCGATTTCGCTGGCGGAGCGGGCGAAGCCGGAGAGCGTGATTGTGCTGGAGGTTTCGAGTTTTCAACTAGAGACGATTCGGACGTTCCGGCCGAGGGTTGCCGTGGTCTTGAATGTTACGCCCGATCATCTGGACCGGCACCGGACGTTTGAGGCTTATGTGGATGCGAAGGCGCGTATTTTTGAGAATCAGAAGAGCGCAGACTTTGCGGTGCTGAACGAGGATGATCCGACTTGCGTGGCGATGGCGGCGCGGACGCGGGCGCAGGTGTTCTGGTTCAGCCGGCAGAAGGAAGTGAAGCAGGGCGCATGGGTGCGCGAGGGGAATGTTCTGTTCCGCGATGGCCGCGGGCAGCGCGAGATCATGCTGGTTTCAGAGATTCCGCTGAAGGGTGCGCACAATCTGGAGAACGTGCTGGCGGCGGTGTGCTCGGGCGCGCTGATGGGTTGCGCTCCGGAAAAGATCCGGCAGGCGGTGCGCGACTTCAAGGCGGTCGAGCACCGGCTGGAGTTTGTGGCGACGATNNGCGCTGGAGTCGTTTCCCGCGAACATCCACCTCATTCTCGGCGGCAAGGACAAGGGCAGCGACTACACCCTGCTCAACGAGTTGCTGCGGCAGCGGGTGAAGCGCGTTTACACGATTGGGGCGGCGGCGGGGAAGATTGAGTCGCAAATCGTCTCTTCGAAAAGCGGGGGCGTCGAAGTTGTCCACGCGGAGACTTTGGAGAACGCTCTCCGCAAGGCGAATGCCGTGGCAGTGCCGGGGGACGTGGTGTTGCTGGCTCCGGCTTGCGCGAGCTTTGATCAGTTCAACAATTATGAGCAGCGCGGGCAGATGTTCAAGGAGATTGTGCGGGGGTTGAGCTGAAAGGCGTTTCACCACGGAGACGACTCCGCAAATGCTTCGCGTTCGCGAAGCATTTGCTCCGCTCAGGATGACAACGCCCGCTGAATGCAGTTTCTGGCCGCTCCGATCCGTCCCTGAACCAAGACAATCAACAATCAGAATCAACAATCGACAATTCCTTCTGCGTGAGTCCGCTCCTCCGTGGTGAAATGAACTTCCCATGGCAAAGCGGGTGAGTGTCGATCGCTGGTTGTTTAC
>PLKR01000574.1 GCA_003140655.1 Acidobacteriaceae bacterium
CGGCAAGTAAAGAAGATGGGCTCGATCAAGAGTCTCATCGGCATGATGCCGTCGATCGGTCCGTTTTCCGGACTGCAAAAAGCCGCCGACAACGTGGACGAAAAACAGATCAACCGCGTCGAGGCCATCATCAATTCGATGACCACTCACGAGCGCAATCATCACGAAGTAATCAACGGCAGCCGGCGCAAACGCATCTCCCGCGGCTCCGGCACCACCGTTCAGGAAGTAAATAACTTGCTTCGCCAATACGCGCAAATGAAAAAGATGTTCAAGCAGATGGGCAAGCCCAGCTTCGCGCGGCGCATGGCGGGGATGAAGCTGCCAGGAATGTGAAACCAGTGGTCAGTGGTCAGTGGCCAGTTTCATTCGCCTGACGTTTTCGCTCTGACCACTGATCACTGACCACTGATCACGGGCCACTGCCTTTATGAAATGGCGATCCCTCGAAGAATCGGCTCCCAGCGCGGACACTCGCCCGCTCCGCGAAATCTTTGCGGAGCGCAAGGAACTGATCGCTAAGTACGTTCCGTCGGAAACGCAGGCGATTCACGCTCGCGCCGTCGCGGAGCTGAAGCAGCAACATTTGGCGGCGAATGTTCTGCCCGTCGGCTCGAAGATTCCGGAGTTCCAACTTCAAGATCACGACGGCAAGAGCGTCTCTTCCTCCGACCTGCTCGCCAAGGGACGCCTCGTGCTCTGCTTCATCCGCGGGCGCTGGTGCCCGTTCTGCGTCGGCCAGATGGAGGCGATGAACGTCGTTCTGCCAGAGATCGAACAGGCCGGCGCAACGTTCGCGGCGGTTTCTCCGCAGACCGTGAAGCAATCTTTCTTCACGCGCGACCAGCACAGGCTGCGCTTTCCGCTGCTTTCCGATGCCGGGAACAAAGTCGCGCGGCAGTTCAGGCTCACCTACCGTGTCCCTGACGAGCAGAAAGCGATCTATCAACGCGCCTTCGTCAATCTGCCCTTCGTGAACGGCAACGGCAATGTCGAAGACAGTTGGGAGTTGCCGATTCCTGCCACGTACATCATCGACCACGATGGCTCGGTACTCTACGCTTCCGCCAACGAGGATTACACCGAGCGCCCGGAGCCGGCGGAGATTGTGCGCCTCCTGGCCGCCTAATCTACTGCAGGCACGCGGGCGGGGGCGCCCGCGCCACGCCCCGCTTTCGGTACACTGAATACTTCATGAACTATATCTATGGCATCAATGCGGTCACCGAGGCGCTCAAGGCCCGCGGACGCGCTTTCCAATGGGTCGGCATGGCGAAGGAGCGGCACGACATCCGTCTGCAACGCATGATCGAAGACTGCCGCAAGCTCGGCGTGCCCGTGCGTTTTCTCACGCGCGTGGAGCTCGACCACATGGCCGGCAACGCAGCTCATCAGGGAGTGGTAGCCGTCACGTCTGCCAAGCAATACAGTGATCTCGATGACGTGGTCGGCGCAAAGCGCGGGCAGTATTCTTTCGTCATCGTGCTCGACGGCGTCGAAGATCCGCATAACCTGGGCGCCCTTATACGCACCGCCGACGCTGCTGGTGCCGATGGCGTGGTGATTCCTGAACGCCGCGCCGCCGCCGTTACCGGAACAGTCACAAAAGCTTCGGCTGGAGCCAGCGAACACTTGCCGATCGCGAAGGTGACGAACATCGCCCGCACGGTGGAAGAATTGAAGGAGCGCAATATTTGGACGGTAGGTCTTGACGAGCGTGGGCCCCAGACTTACGACGCACTCGACTACAACATGGATTGCGCGCTGGTGCTCGGCGCGGAGGGCAAGGGCCTGCACGACCTGGTGAAGAAGAAGTGCGACTTTCTCGTCTCGATTCCGATGCTGGGAAAAGTACCTTCGCTGAATGTCTCGGTCGCAGGAGCGGTCGTCATGTATGAAATTGTGCGGCAGAGACGCGCACAAAGCCGCCGGACGAACAAAGAGGCGACCTCAGGTGCGAAATGAAGTTGAGTAGCGTGCGGCTTGTTTCCCTCCTCCTTTTTTTCGCCTCTGCAGTGCACGCCTTTTCGCTTGACCGCGAAGCGTTTACTTTCACCAGCTACGACCTGAATGTCCGCGTCGAGCCCGAGCAGCAACGGTTGGGCGTTCGCGGCAAGATCACTTTGCGGAATGATTTGCAAGCGCCGCAGAAGATTGCCGTCCTGCAAATTTCGTCCTCGCTGGATTGGCGTTCCATCAGGGCCGGCGGTAAGCAGTTGCAGTTTGTCTCGCAACCCTTCACTTCTGACATCGATCACACCGGAACGCTTTCAGAAGCGATCGTGACTCTGCCCGATGCAGTCGCGCCCAAGGGTACCGTCGATCTGGAGATCGCCTACGAGGGCGTGATCGTGCTGGACGCAACGCGGCTCACGCGGCTTGGTGCTCCCGAGGCGACGGCCCACAGCAGCGATTGGGACCAGATCGGTACGAAATTCACGGCCGTGCGCGGTGTGGGATATGTGGCGTGGTACCCGATCGCGACCGAAGCAGCTGATCTTTCAGAAGGCAAGAATCTGTTCGAGATTTTGGGCCGGTGGAAGGCGCGAGAAGCAACGTCGAATATGCACTTTAAGATCAGCGTGTCCAGAGACGATGGTGAACGGCCACCCGAACTCTTGGTCAACGAGGCGTCGTGCCGGACGCTCTTTGAAGCGGTGGGACGCTCGCAAATGGTCAGCTCCGATTGTACCTACCAGCTGTTAGGCCTCGTTGTGCCAACCTTTGCGATGGCCAACTTTGAGTTGGTGGATCGATCAGCTATTGAAATTTATTACCTCAATGGTCACGACGTGTCCGCGACCACTTACGCTGATGCTGCTGTGAAGGTGCTCCCGTTCACCGCTGAATGGTTCGGAGCGCCACGCTCAAGGGTAAAAACGGTCGACCTTGCCGACCCGAGTGCGTCGCCTTTCGAAAGCGGCCCTTTGTTGCTCACGCCGCTGGCCAGCACGGATCCCAAGCTGGCAGGACTCGCAGCAGCCCACCAGTTAACTCACGCGGCTTTTTCGTCGCCCCGGCCCTGGATCAACGAGGGCCTCGCTCACTTCGCGCAGGTTCTCTATCTGGAACATCAGAATGGACGCCAGGCAGCGCTTGACTACATGGGATCGCACCGCTCCGCGCTCAGCGCGGTTGAGAGCGAGAAAAGAAAACAGACAACCGCCCCCCGATCCGAAGATGAAGTGAACCAGTCTTTAGTCAACACATACGACGAGGAGCTTTATCGCAGCAAAGCGATGTGTGTCTGGTGGATGCTGCGCGACATGGTTGGCGATCAGGCTCTGAAAAACGCTCTCGCGTCGTATCGTGCGGAGCAGGACAAGGAACCCTCTTACATGCAGCGATTGATCCAGGCGCAGACGCCGCGCGATCTGGAGTGGTTCTTCGACGACTGGGTTTATCGCGACCGCCGCCTGCCTGACTTCAAAGTGGCTTCCGCATTTACGCGCCAGACATCGCCCGAAGTTTACCTGCTCACAATCACCGTGGGCAACCTGGGTGCGGCGGGAGCAGAGGTTCCACTCACGGTGAAGTTCGACGGTGGAGAACTCACGAAACGCCTGGTGGTGCGCGGCAAGAGCAACGCTGTGATTCGCGTGGAGGTTCCGAAATCCCCGCAGGAAATCGTGGTCAACGACGGCAGCGTGCCCGAGAGCGATATGACGAACAACGTGTTCAAGACTGAGGGTGACGCTGCGAAGTGATTGGGATCAGTGGCCAGTGGTCAGTAAACTCCGGCAGGCCACTGATCACTGGCCACTGACAGCTTGCTTGGTGGTGAAGCTTGCCAGCGCCGCAAGTTTAGCCGCCGCCGCACCGGAATCGATCGACCGCGCAGCCAGGGGCATTGCCTCCGCCAGGTGATCAGCGCGTCCAGCCGCCACCAGAGCGGCCGCGGAGTTCAGCAAGACCACATCGCGGCGTGGAGATTTCTTTCCACTTAGAACCTCGCGAACGATAACGGCATTTTCGGCCGCATCGCCGCCGGAAATGTGTTCCAGCTTGGCGCGCTTCATGCCGAACTCTTCTGGATCCACTTCATACGTCCGCACTGATCCGCCGCGAGCTTCGGCCACGCGCGTCGGTCCGGTGATGGTGATCTCGTCGAGACCATCGAGGCCATGCACCACGAGCGCGCGATGCAGTCCCAGCATACTGAGNNAGCGGACCGAGCAGGTTGAACATGGTGCGCAGGCGCAGCTCGCGCCGCACCTTTTGCACCTGCTTCATCGAGACGTGCAGATCAGGTGCGTACAGAAAACAGATTCCGATTTCGCGCAGGCACTGCGCGGCGCGCACTGGAGTCAACTGGATGTTCACGCCCAGTGCCTCCATCACGTCAGCCGAGCCGCACTTCGAGCTGATGCTGCGGTTGCCGTGCTTGGCTACGCGCACCCCCGCTCCCGCGGTTACGAATGCTGTGGCTGTCGAAATGTTGAAGGTACCGCTGGCGTCGCCGCCGGTGCCGCTGGTGTCAACGAGCGCGTCACGGCCAGTGCCACTCAAGTCGAGCGCGCTGGATTCGGAAGCGTCGGTGCCCGCAAACGAGATGGGCAAGGGCGTTGCCGCAGCCCGGATCGCTTCGGCGAAACCGACAATCTCTTCGACGGTTTCGCCTTTCATGCGCAAGGCCACGAGCAGCGCCGAGATTTGCGCGTCAGTGCAGTTCCCCGCGAGCACTTCGGCCATTACTTCACTCGCTTCGGCGCGCACCAGCGATTGGCCATGATTGGCGATGCGATGGAGGGCGTCGAGGATCATCTCACTCGGAATTGTAGCAATCCGTCAAAAAGGACGCGAGGCGATCCGTTTGCCCTAATCCGTTCCTCTTCTATAAACTTGGGGGTCTGCTGTTCTCAGTTGATAGCCGCAAAGTTCCTTCCGATTCTTAGCCGACGAGTGTCATTATGAAAATCCATGAGTACCAGGGAAAAGGAATTCTTAAGAAGTATGGCGTAACCGTACCGCGTGGGACGATGGCGACCTCGCGCGAGGAAGCCGAAGCCGCTGCCAGAGAATTGCTCAGCTCGGGCGCGACCGGAGTCGTAGTCAAGGCTCAAATTCATGCGGGCGGCCGCGGCAAGGGCGGAGGCGTGAAGATCGCCAAGTCTGTCAGTGAGGCGGGAGATCTCGCCGAAAAGATGCTGGGCATGAAGTTGGTCACGCACCAGACGGGTCCCGAGGGGCGCATCGTGCGGCGGCTGCTGATCGAAGAAACGCTGCCCATCGAAAAGGAATTGTATCTGGGGATTCTGGTGGACCGCGCGGAAGGCAAGCCGGTGTTCATGGCCTCGGCCGCCGGCGGAATGGAGATCGAGCAGGTGGCCGCGGAGAATCCCGATGCCATCCTGAAGCAGCACATCGACCCCGGCATGGGCCTGGAAGCGTTTCAGGCGCGCAAGATGGCTTTCAAGCTCGGACTCAACGCCAAGCAGATCAATCCCGCGGTGCAATTTCTCTCCAATCTTTATAAGGCGTTTCTCGATACGGATGCTTCTCTGCTCGAGATCAATCC
>PLKR01000196.1:0-2133 GCA_003140655.1 Acidobacteriaceae bacterium
CCGTTGCTGATCACCTGAAACATTTCTTCGTCGGAGTGAACATGCTTTTTCTGTGCCCGCGTCAAGTCCGGCCCGCGCCCGCCGCCATGCGCTCCCAGTCCATGGCACAGCGCGCAATTGATACGGAACTCATACTCTCCCGCCTTCGCGGCCTTGGCATCGCCTGCAAAGGGATTGCGATCGTCCGCGGCAAAGGCCACAGTTGCGGCCAGAGCCACTGCCATCAAGCTCAATCGCGAAACCAAACAAATTGTTTGCCCTGCCGATCGACGGACCAGAAGCCGGCTTTGTTTTTTCTTGGACATGCTCTGCCCTTTTCCAATCTTCGAGGAAGAAAAACAAAACTCTAAGCAGGATATTGAGACGAAGGACTAACGGATAGTACCATCGCCGCAAAACGAGTCACAAATTGTCAGCGATGGGGACGGGAGTCATCGGGCGTTTGCACATGCTCGGGACGAAATCCCATCCCGATTACGCGGGCGGGGATACGGCGCAGGAAGGGCCATCGCTGCATCAGCCTTAACGGTGCTGGAACCGTGAGCGGCTTAGTACCGCCAAGAACGCGCCGTATTACCCTGTTCTGCACTAGAATTTGCAGCCTCTGCGTAGCACGAGTCGGAAATTCTCTCCGCCGCTGGACGGCGTGAAGAACCCCGTCGCCGAGGTTCCCCGCGGCCAGCTTAGAGGCCAGTACATTAGCTGCGGCCACCGCATCCTGGATCGCCAGATTGATGCCTACACCTCCAACGGGTGACATCGCGTGCGCCGCATCGCCAATACACAGCAGTCCTGGTCGAAACCACTTCTTCAGACGATCTACCTTGACCGTGAGAAGGTTTACGTCGTTCCAGTCTCGGAGTTCACTGACGCGGTCGCGCATGAAAGGCTCCAGGCTGGCAACATCTTCGCGAAATTGTTCAATCCCTCGCTTCCGAATTTCGTCCATTCTACCCTTCGGGATGATAAAACCACACTGCCAGTAATCCTCGCGGTCGATCATCACCAGCATCCTGCCGGCTTCGACATGGCCGAGGCTTTGGCCGGGATCGCTGGGGCGCCGGCTGATCCGCATCCACAAGACATCCATGGGAGCGCCCAAATCCATCACTTCGAAACCAGCCCGTTCGCGCACCACGGAATGTCGGCCATCGGCTCCGATAATGAGTGGGGCGCGAATCTCTATCGATCCGTCGGGAGTTGTTGCCTTCACGCCAATGATGCATCCATTCTGCTCGACGAGATCGGTCACTTCGGCTTGCATCTTGACCTGAAAGCGCGGATAACGTCTGCCCTGCTCAACGATGAAGTTGAGAAAATCCCATTGCGGCATGAACGCAAGAAACTTGCATTGCGTCGGAAGATGCGTGAAGTCGGCGATCTTCACTGTCTCGCCGCCAACCTGGGCGGCTAGTTCGCGCACTTCTTGATGAGGGCGCTTCAGGAATTCATCCAGGATGCCGAGTTCGTGCATCAGCTCCAGAGTGGAGGGATGGATGGTGTCGCCACGAAAATCGCGCAGAAAATCGGCATGCTTCTCGAGCACAATCACATCTACCCCCGCGCGAGCTAGCAAAAAACCGAGCATCATTCCGGCTGGCCCTCCGCCTACGATGCAGCATCTGGTTTCGAGAGTCGTCGTCACGGTTCCCATTTTATTGCCGCGTAACTACGGATGGCAGTTTGAACTGGCAGGCCTGTAGGTTCCAGCGTATTTTCGTTCCCCCCT
This sequence comes from Acidobacteriaceae bacterium, assembly GCA_003140655.1. Lineage (GTDB taxonomy): Bacteria > Acidobacteriota > Terriglobia > Terriglobales > Acidobacteriaceae > Sulfotelmatobacter. The sequence continues at coordinate 1,730 of PLKR01000196.1, forward strand.
GTCGTACATGACCGCCGGGCATCTGTAACCCTCACTTTCGATTCTCTACACTTGAGCTTCCCCCCGATCAGCCCGATCTTCCTTCGTTTAGACGAGACGGAAGACTTTCTAAATGTAGGCGCGTAACTCGCTGATAGCTCAGCCCTTCCAGCGGAAGGCGTCGGACTGGGGCAGGCCCAGGTGGGCGAGCACGCGATAGGCAAACTCGCGGGCCATGTCATCTAAGCTTGCCGGCCGGTAGTAGAAGGCCGGGATGAGAGGAAAGACGGTCGCCCCGGCATCGGCAGCCCGGTACATGTTGCGGATGTGGATTTTATTGAGCGGCGTTTCGCGCACGCAAAGCACCAGCGGACGCTTCTCTTTCAGGCAGACGTCGGCCGCGCGCTCAATCAGGTGCGAAGCGG
>PLKR01000196.1:2265-5072 GCA_003140655.1 Acidobacteriaceae bacterium
GAGCATCACGCTCGACCGCGAGCAGAAGTTGCCGCAGAAACACCGACCCGCTGGCGCCAGTGGTAGCGATGGTCAGATTTTGCGGCGGGTGATTCGGCAAAAAGCCTCCAACAAGGCAACCCGAGCGTAGCCCCGAAGTTTGGAGCATAGGGAGTAGCGGAACAGGAGTCAAGGCGAAGAGGAAAGTAGAAAAACAGCTAGAAGCTAGGAGCCAGAAGCTAGAAGCGATTTTATGGCATCCACGGTCAACTTGCGGTCCCGCCGCAGCGCCGCTCAGCTCCACGCGCTGGCAGGAGTGGAACGCGAAATCCGCGCCCAGGATTCGCACAGCCGTCGAAAATATCTTCGCGAGTTCACCCAAGCCTTCCGCAGCTACGATTCTCTTCTCGATTCCCAGCAGGTCCAGAATGCTCTGCATTCCGCCGACGTAGTCCTGATCGGTGACTACCATGCTCTGCCCACGGCCCAGCGCTATGCCGCGTCGCTCCTCGAGCAGCGCGCCTTGGCCGGAGATCGCCCGGTCGTGCTCGGAGTCGAAACCATCTTCGCCCGCGACCAGCACATCCTCGAGGAATGGTGGTGCCGCGAGATTGATGAGACCGAACTGCGCCAGCGTATCCGCTTCGACCTGGACTGGGGATACGACTGGGCTCCCTTCCACGAGCTGCTGGTCGCAGCCCGCGATCACGCCGAAGCTCTCTATGGTCTCGATTGCATGCCCCGCGAAAACCTGCGGAAAATCGGAGCACGCGATCGTCACGCCGCGGCCAAGGTCGCCGAGATCCGCGAGCGTCATCCCAATGCGGTGATCTTCGTGCTGTTCGGCGAGTCGCACCTTGCTCCGGGACATCTCCCGCGCGTGCTGCACAAGGAAATGCCGTGCGCCAGAGTCCAAACGGTGTTGCAGAATGTCGACGCCCTGTATTGGCGCGCCGCGGGCGAGCGCGTTGACAAAGTCGACGCCGTGCGCGTGAATGATGNNTGCGATAGCGGCCCCGACTTCGCGCCCACCATCTACAACCTGATCGACAGCCTGGCCAGCTTTCTCCAGATCAATCGTTATTCGCCGCATAACGGCACGCAACCGAAGTTTCTCATCGACATGCTGCCTGAGGTTCATGGCAACTCGTCGGATGCGATGCTGCGCCGCCTGCTCTCGCGCAAAGGCATCAGCGAGCCGCAACTGGAAACTATGCTGGCGAGCGTGGAAGAACGCGGCAGCGCATACTTGCCTGAGGTCAATGCTTTCCACATCCGCGAATTTCAAATGGTGCACGCCGGTGAAGATGCGGCTCGCTTTCTGCATCACGCCTGCCGGGGCCTGCCCCAACGCCTGAATAGACACGGCGCAAACAACGATGGCGCACAGAGAAACACGAGCGCAGCCCTGCCCACCGACGCTTTCTACACCCGTGTGATCGAACATGCCGTCGCCTACTTCGGCTCGCGGGTGCTTTATCCATCAAGGCCATCCCCCGAGATGGAAGATTTCCCCGCGCTGTCGCGCGCGGCTATTGAAAAAGCCGCACAGGCAGCCATCCGCACCGATGAGGAGAAGTTTGAATCGATCACACAAGATTGGGGATACCGCATCGGAAGCCATATCTACAGCGTCTACCTTGCCGGCAAGGTGAAACCGAGCGGCCTGCGCCGGTTGTTCCTCGCCCACCTCGACAAACCGGGTTCGGCCCGCAAAGTCTGCGCTGCCGTGCTTGCCAAAATCCGCAGCGCTTCAAAGTAGCCCCGCCGTCTCGGCTGCGGGACACGGCGCTACTGTCACGCCGAATGCTAATCTAGAAGCCGCCCGTGAACGCCGAATCCATCCGCAAACTCTTCGAGCAGGTGCGCCGGGGCAAACTTGCGCCCGACGCCGCCGTTGATCGTCTTCGCCATTTGCCGTTTGAAGACCTGGGATTCGCCAAGGTCGACCATCATCGCAGCCTGCGCGCGGGCATGCCCGAAGTGATTTTCGGAGAGGGGAAGACTCCGTCGCAGACGGCACAGATCTTCGCCCGGTTGGCCAGGCATGAAGGCAATGTGCTGGCCACACATGCCGATCGGAAGCAGTTTGCCGCGGTAAAGAAGAAAATACGCGCGGTGGAGTATCGCGAGCTGGCACGTGCCATCGTGCTGCAGCGCGATTCGCACAAATACGGCAAAGGAATCATCGCCGTGGTATCGGCGGGAACCAGCGACATCCCGGTGGCGGAAGAAGCGCTCGTCACAGCTGAACTAATGGGCAACGCGGTCGAACACTTCTACGACGTGGGCGTCGCGGGAATCCATCGCCTGCTGGCTAATCGCGAGGCCCTGACCAAAGCTCGGGTTGTGATTGTTTGCGCCGGCATGGAAGGTGCGCTGCCCAGCGTGGTGGGAGGACTGGTCGGCGTTCCGGTGATTGCTGTCCCCACCAGCGTCGGCTACGGCGCGTCCTTCAAAGGTCTGACCGCGCTGCTCGGCATGCTGAATTCCTGCGCGTCTAACGTGAGCGTGGTGAATATCGATAATGGATTCGGCGCGGGCTACGTCGCGTCGCTGATTAATCGGTTGTGAATGGAAAAAGGGGCGCGGCCTGCGCCACGCCCCTTTCTTGTCCAACCAACCGCGCATTACATCCCGGACTGGCCCGAATCCTTCTCCACCACCAGTTTGTTCTCCACGCTGAAGGCGCCGAAGATCTGACCGGCTCGCATTCCGGCGACGGTTTTGTCCATCGTGCTGTCCACCAACCCGTAGAGCGTCACGTGGCCGTTGGCTACGATAATGCGAATCGGCCGCGCCGGATCGATCGCGTACTTGCTCAGCAC
>PLKR01000594.1 GCA_003140655.1 Acidobacteriaceae bacterium
ACTCGCGAACGCTGGAAGAGAACCGGCAGGCAGCGGAGGAAACGGCGCGGCGGCGCGCGGCAGCGTTAACGGCGCAAGGCGAAGCGCTGCAGAGTGCGGTGAAGGAGAGCGAGGCCCGGCTGGCGGAGTTGCTGGAAGCGCAGGCGCGCACGCAGGAAGCGGCGAACGCGGCGGAGGCCGGCGCGACGCGCTTGACGGCGATACAGGACGAGGCGCTGCAGCGAAACGCGCTGATCCAGGCGGCGATGGAAGCAAGCTGGCGGGCGCAGCTTGAANNGAAGCGGAGATGGAAACGGCGAAGGAACGCTGGCAGGAGAAGATTAGCAGCACGGCACAGGGCGCGATCGAGAGAGCGGTAGCCAGCACCGTAGCCGCCGCAAGGGAGCAGGCGTCGCTGGAATTAGAGGAGCACGCGCGAGGAGTGCATGCGCAGTTGGAAGAGGAAGGTGCGCGGCGGCTGGAGGAACACATTGACGGGCGCATTGAAGAACGCCTGCGGGGGCATATGGACCGTCACCTGGCAGCGCTGAATGAAGCGGCGGACCGGGTCTTGAGCCGGGCCTTGAGCGAGGTCCTGACCGAACTCGAGCACCGCATGACGGGCTTGCGGGATGCCTCTGACCAAGCCGCTGGCGCAGCGGAACAGCGAGTGGCGGCGCTACGCGAGGCTGCGACCCATGCGGCTGGCGATGCGGAGCAGCGGGTCGCGGGGTTGCGCGCATCGGTGGAAGAGTTTGTGAATGGGGCCGTGCGAGAGAAAGCGGAGCGCCTCGAGCCGCTGGTGTGGCGAGCCGGCGAGGCGATTGGGAAGTTGGAACATTTTTCGACGCGGCTGGATGCGGCGCGGGAGGATTCACTGCATGGGTTTCGCGCGCAGGTGGATGATGTGCTGACGCTGCATCGCAATGAGCTGCACCGGCGGTCGGAGTCACTGTTCGAAGAGATTAACGGGCGGATTCGCGGGGCATTCGAAGAGGCCAGCCGCGAGGCGGCGACGCGCTTTGCGGAGCAGGTGAGCGCAACGGTGCAGCCGCATGTAACGCAAGCGCAGGAGGCGGTGCAGCAAGCGGAAGAGGCGGTGCACCGGCTGGCGGGAGGGCGTTCGCTGCTGGATGCGGCCATGACCCTGCAGCAGGACCGCATACGCGGGTTTGCGGATGAGGCGTTTGCGGAATCGCTGGCAAGATTCCGGGAGAATCTGTGGACCGTGGAACACGTGCTGCAGGAATCGTCACAGACGATTACCGAGCGCGGGTTGACGGAGCTGGAAGGAAAACTGGAAGGCCTGAAGCATCGGACCATCGAGGATCTACTGAAATCGTCGGAGTGGTACGAAAAGAAAGCGCAGACACACATTCAGAATGCCACGGAGCGGGCCGTCGAACAGGCGGCGACGCTACTGCGAGAAAAGGCCGGCGAAGTGTCCGGCGCGTTTGCCAGTGAAGTGGATCATGCCAGCCGGAATTTCGTGGGGCATACGCAGACGCAGATGGAAGAAGTGTTGCGCGATGCGTTTGAACGGTCGCGGGGACTTTTTGCGGAGGCCGCGGAGACTACCTCGGCGGCGTTTACGGATGAGATTCAGCGCATGGCGCGCACGGAACTGGCGGGATTTGGCGAAGAAGTACAGCGGACCGCGGGCGAGATGAGCGGACAGATCGAGACGGCGCGGCTCGAGCTGGCCTTGCGGACAACCACGGAGCAGGAAGATTTTCTGAAACGATTTCAGACCGGGATGATGCAGGCGATGGAGAACAGCGTGGCGGAAGCGCGAAAGAGCGTGGAAGAAAGTTTTGCACCGCTGCTGGATTCCGTTCGCGGCGTGACGCAGGCGCAGCAGGAGGAGTTGCGCACGTTGTATCAGCGGGCCGGCGAAGCAGCGGCCGAGGAGCATCGCGAAAAATTGCGCGGGATTTCCAATCAGTGGATGCTGGCAACGGTGGCGTCGCTGGATCACAAGGCGCGCGGGGTGGTGGCGGATATCGCGGCGAACGCGGAGCAACTGCTGCGCACGGCTTGCGAACAGGTGTTTGCGGGTGTAGGCGATTCGTTGCGGGAGCGGATGCGGGAGATCGCTTCGGGCATGGATATCAAGGCGAAGGGGCATTCCGCGTAGAGATTTCGTGGACGAGTGGGAGTGCGTGAATTCTGCAAGGCCGGACTAACCCGGCGCCTACATAACCCTGCCCGCATTCGCCTGTTATAATCACGGTTCATGGCGAATCGAGCTTACTTGCGCGTATGGACGCGCGATTTCACGGAAGAAAACTTGATTGCGCAGTTTGCGCGATTCTTGACCACTGCGCCGCTCTCCGCGTCGCAACCCACGTTCACGGAGCTTACCGNNGCAGCCGATTGATGCCACCGAGACGCCGGTGGCATATTGGGATTTGCGGCCCACGAAATTTGGCCCGGCGGAAGTGGCCGCGCTGGCGATCCAACAATTAAATTTTGATTCGGCATACCAGGTGGCTGGTAAATGGGATTTGTGGGGCCTGGAGATTGAAAGTCTGAAATGGCAGCATAAGCCAGAGCCGCTGCTCCTGACTTGCCAAGGGCTCGACTTCGACGGCGGCATCGCGGCCACGGACGGCAATTTTCTGGTGGATTTGGGATTCGAGCATTTTTTCACCGGCCATGCGGGATTGCTGGCGCCCGGTGCGGCCGCGAATCCGTTTGATTCGTCGGATCATCCGGTGGAGCATACGTTTCGGAGATGGATGTCTTCGGGCGGCAATTTGAAGGAATATCACGCGCGCACCCGGGAGAACATCCAATTGTTGTTTGCGTGGATGGAGAGGATTGAGGGGGCGCTACCGGTGGAGCGCAGCGAATTGTGGAGCGAGGGTGAAGAGAATTTCGAGACGCGGCTGGATGCGATTCTGGGCCAGCGTTAGTTTGGCGTTGCTACTTTGTGCCGCTGGTTTTGCGCAAACTCCAGCGCCTTCGACGACAGCGGCGGCGAAGCCGCATAAGTTCAACNNCGTGAGCAAAGCGATTCAACTGTTCGGGAAGCCTGATTTTCGTTCGGCGGACAAGCAATCGCTGGTCTGGGGTTTTGCGGGAAGAACAGGAACCCTTTACCTGAACCTGGACGCGGATAAAACGGATGTTGTGCAGTCGGTGCGTGTGTCTCGAGATGGAGCGAGCGGTGTGGCTCTTGCAAGAAACCGCCCGCTTCC
>PLKR01000115.1 GCA_003140655.1 Acidobacteriaceae bacterium
GATCGTCCCGACTTCGTCGACCGCTACAGTCTGCTCGTAGTTCGCGATCTGCTCTCGCAGAATCTTGCTGATCTCATCTGCCTTGATATTCGCCATTCCCGCTCCGTCGCCTTCCTAAAACTTGTTTTGCATCCCCGCCTCGCCCTTTGTTACGTCAATTCGCTCCGGCAAAAGGCTGGCATCGTAAAATCACTGTCTTTAACTCACAACGCTACTCCACCGACAGTCGCGCTCGCATCTGTTCCAGCCGGTTGCGTAGCGAACCGTCGTAAATCGTGTCGCCCACGCGCACCAGCGCCCCGCCGAGCAATTCCGGGTCGATAAAATAGTTCGGATCCACGTTTTTACCCGTCAAGCCCGCCAGGGATTTTGTAAGTTCCGCCTTCTGCGNNCGCTTCCGTCAGCCGTACTGCCGAATAGACCTGTGCTTCGGCAATCCCCTGCCGCTGCCGCACCACTTCCGCAAAGGCCTTGGCGATTTCCGGCACGTCGTTTGCCCGCCCGTGGTCGGCGATCACAAACAGGAAGTTCCGAATGATCTTGCTGGCGCCCATGCGGCCGGCAATTTTCTCCAGCACCCCGCGTTTGTCTTCGGCGGTGACCGCCGGGCTCGCCAGAAAATTTTGCAGTTCCGCGGATTCTTTATAACTTGCCGCGAATTCCTGCAATTGCCGTCCCACCGGTTCTGCCGCCCCTTGCTGCAGCGCGATATCCGCCAGCGCATTCGCGTATTGAAAGCTGACGGACTTNNTTCAATTCGGCCTCGTTTCCAGGCTTTTCACGAAAGCGCTTACCAGCGATTCCTGCACTTGCGGTGTCAGTTGTTTCGCCAACAGCGGTGCCGCACCGTCCACGGCCAGCTTGGCTGCCAGCGCCTTCAGCTCGAGGCGCGCGGCACGCTCCGCTGCGGCGATCTCGGACTTGGCGGCCACAGCGATTTTCTCTTCATCGCTCTTCGTCACCGCCCGCAAACGCTCGGCTTCCTTGGCCGATTCGCGCGTGGCCTTTTCGCGCAGTTNNTTCCGCTTCGCGCAGCAGTTCGTCCGCTTCTTTTTTTGCCGCCGTGGCTTTCACGATCGCGGAGTTTATCTTTTCCGCATTGCCGCGAAACCACGGCGGCAGCACTTTGCCAAAAAGCCAGATCCCCGCTCCGGCCACCAGCGCGAAATTAATCCACTTAAAAACTTCTTGCGTATCCTGCGTCTTCGAATTGCTGTTGGTGTCCTCTTCCGCGCGTACCACGCTCGCGCCAAAGTCCACCGCGAAAAATATCGCGCAGATCGCGCAGCCCATCAGCAAAATGCGGGAAAAGCGCTTCATCGAGCCTCGCCTGGCGGTCGCAGCGGTGATTGCAGCAGCCGGTTCGCGATTTCCGCGGAGAGCTGCGGCACGGCGATTTCCACGTCGCGCAGCGCGGCNNCACAGTTTCCTTCCCTTGTCCCACTTGCATCGCGGCTTTCGCGCGCGCGTCTTTCAATTTCGCGGCGCGCTCGTCCAGAAATGTCTTTCGCGCCGCTTCCTGCTCGCCGTAAACTTTCGCCCGCGCCTCCCGCAGCGCGTCGTGATACTGCTTCACTTTTTCGCTGGCCACCGCTTGCGCATTTTCCGCGGCTTTCCGCGCTCCGGCGGTTCGCGTTTCGCGCTCGGCCATCACTTTCAGCACCGGCTGGAAGAACAAAACACGCAGTAACATATAGAAAACAAGGATGATCAGGACTGTCGGAACAGCCTGAAGAAACAGTTCTCCCAGTTGGTGAAGGATTTCCATTTAAACTGTGACGCCGAACCCTCGTCTGTGTGTGAACCGCGGAGCGGTTTCCGCAAGCTGGCGGCGTTTCCGTGTTCCGACCCGGGACGGATGACACGGCAGGCCTGAAGCCACCAACTCAAACGTCAATTTATAACATCCGCGACGTGTGTGCGTCAATTCGACGCGCCACGCAAGGTTCCGAATCGCCGCGATTACCGCGTTATGGCGCGGGCACGCTTGCAANNGGTTCGGCGGCTGCTCGCGGAGGGAACGCCCGTGCGGGCCCTGGCGCGGTCTTCTGCTGGCGCCGACGAACTTGCCGCGTCTGGCGCGGACGTGGTGCGCGGCGATCTTGGCGATGCCGGCGCGATTGCCCGGGCCGTCGATGGCGCCGATGTGGTCTACCACGTCGCCGCGATGGTCGAAGCGCCGGGTGATCTCGCGGACTTCCTGGATGCCAATCGCGGCGGCACGGAGCGTGTGTTTCGCGCCGCACTGCAACAGAGCGTTCGTCATATCGTTTACACCAGCTCGATCGCCGTCTACGGCCTCGTGCGCAAAGGCCAGGTCATTGACGAAAATTCGCCTTACGATGAAAAGCCGGAACTGCGCGACGCGTATTCGCAATCCAAGATTCAGGCGGATGCGTTCGCGGTTTCCTTTGCGCAAAAAATCGCGAGCCAAAATACGGATTCAGACCGCGGTCGCAACACGAGTTCCGTCACCATTCTTCGTCCCGGCGTGATTTATGGCCCGGGAAAGCGGCTTCCTTTTGGGCTGCTCGGTTTCAGCGCCGGAAAAACCAGCGTAATTTTCGGAAACCGCAATAATCGCATTCCGCTGAACTACATCGAAAACCTCGTCGACGCCATGCAGCTTGCCGCGCACGTCGAGCACCGTGGGCTGCGGCAATATATCGTGCTCGACGATGACGAACTGACGCTGGCGCAATACCATGCAGCGCGAAAGGAAATGCAAGGAACACGCGCGCTATTTTTCCCCGGGGCGCCGGTGCTCGCCGCAGCGAACTTTGCGGAAGCGGTGGGCCTGGTGAAACCGGGCGCCGGCGATTTTTCCGTGCGCCAGGTGCAGCGCGCGCTGCAGAACCGCCACTATTCCACGCAGCGGATTCGCGCAGAGCTGGGCTGGAGTCCGCGGGTGCCGCTGCGCGAGGCGGTGCGCCTCTCGCTGAACCGATCCTGAACTGGCCCAGAACTGGCCCAGAACTTGCAATGCTCTTGTGATCGCCTCTTCGGGCTTGCCTCCAGACAATCATGTAAGATATTTTCACCAGCGTTGTTTGTCCCGGTGGTGGCGAAGAGATGCATCTGCCAATTCATTTGAGGTTCCAGATTTGACGGTTGCCGCCATCGCTGTTCTTGCCATTGCCGCGATCCCGTTCATCTA
>PLKR01000317.1:0-5780 GCA_003140655.1 Acidobacteriaceae bacterium
CTACGGCGCCAAGCTCAAGGTCAACGACGGCGATCCGGTCCAGCAAGGCAAGATCATGGTGGAGTGGGATCCTTACACTTTCGCCATCCTCACCGAAATCGGCGGCACGGCGCAGTTCAAGGACTTGCAGGAAGGCGTTACGCTTCACGAAGAAGTGGACGAGGTCACCGGACTGTCGCGGCATGTGGTGGGCGATTCACCCGATGAAAAGCGGCAGCCGGCCATCGTGGTGAAAGGCAAGAGCAGCAAACGTTACCTCATGCCTTCCCGCTCCCACCTCATGGTGCAGGATGGCGACGCAGTTTCGCCGGGCGATGTGCTGGCCAAGATCCCGCGCGAAACCACCAAGACCAAAGACATCACCGGNNGGTCTGCCGCGTGTGGTCGAGCTGTTCGAGGCGCGCAAGCCGCACGAGACCGCGGTCATCAGCGAAATCGATGGCACGGTGAAGTTCGGCGAGGTTTCGAAAGGCCAGCGGAAACTCTACGTGCAGGCCGANNGCGTCAAAGCGGGCGAACCGCTGATGGACGGTCCGCTCAACCCGCACGACATTCTGGCGGTACTCGGCGAAAAGGAGCTGCAGTCCTACCTGGTCAACGAAATCCAGGAAGTCTACCGGCTGCAGGGCGTCAACATCAGCGACAAGCACATCGAAGTGATTGTCCGGCAGATGATGCGCTGGGTGCAGGTCGAGGATGTGGGCGACACCACGTTCCTGCTGGAGGACAAACTGGACAAGTTCCACTTCCGCGAAGAGAACGAGCGCGTGATCAAGGAGGGCGGCAGACCCGCCACCGGACGCCCCTTGCTGTTGGGCATCACCAAGGCGTCGCTCGCGACCGATTCGTTCATCTCGGCGGCGTCGTTCCAGGAGACCACGCGCGTGCTCACCGAGGCCTCGATTAACGGCCGGGTCGATTACCTGCGCGGCCTCAAGGAGAACGTCATCGTCGGCCGCCTCATCCCTGCGGGAACCGGCATGGAATATTACCGCAACGTGCGCCTGTCGCCCGAGATGGAGGAGGCCGCGGCCAAGGTACAGGCGGAGGTCTCGGCGGCATATGAAGAAGCTGAGCGAGCTCTCGAGATGATGCGCCACGAGGGCGAAACCGAGGAACTGGCGGCGGAGTAGGCGAAACTACAATCGAGATCGGGGGCGAACCAGTTCGCCCCCGAACTTGGTTGTCATCCTGAGCGAAGCGCGCCGAGGGTCGCGTTTTTTGCGGCCCAATAATCGCGCGTTTGCTCGCTTCCTTTTACTGATGCACGCAAACCCAAAACACATGCCGATCGAGGAACCTGGCCCGCTTCCTTCGTTGCAACCTGCGCCTTCCGGCCCTAAGCTAGGGCCAGCGATGCTTCGTTTTCTACGCCTTCTGCGGCTGGCCTTCTGGCGTGCCTTCCAGCACGATGCCTTTTCCATCGCCAAAGCTTCCGCCTATTCCGCCATTCTTACTTTCTTCCCGGCGCTTCTGGTCGTGGGCTCGGTATTGGCGACCTGGCGCAAAGGTGCGCCTTACATGCGCGAAATTACTTATGCGCTATCCCGCATCCTTCCCGCCGGAACCACGGCGGCGATGAATTTTCTGCGGGGCGCAGCGCAACGCCCAGTGGGTCTGCTCGTTACCGCTTCGCTGTTGACCCTGTGGACTGCCTCCGGCGTGATGATCTCCTGGATGGAAGGTTTCCGCCGCTGTTACGAGTTGCCGAAAGTCTGGGGACTGGTGAAGGAGAGGTTGATCTCATTCCTGCTCGTCATCTTCGCACTCCTTCCCATGACCTTCGCTACCCTGCTCGTGGCCTTCGGCAGCAAAATCGAAACCGACATTCTGTTCTACACCGCGCGTGAATTCAGTCCGTACATTCTGCTGATGTGGACCTCCATTCGCTGGCTGATTGCCACCCTGGCCAGCATCGCAGTGATTGCCCTCATCTATCACAATGCGGTTCCACGCACCCAGCCCTGGCACAGCGTGATCCCGGGCGCCACGCTCGCTACGGCACTGTGGTTCTCGGCTACCCTGCTGTTCGGCTTCTATCTGAAGCACTATGCCGACTACAGCATTATTTACGGGTCNNGCCATGCTGTTTCCCCGCGCCATGCTGGGAAAAGAACTGACTGCGATTAGTGGTCACAAGGCTGCGCAATAGCACGAGTTGCAGTCTAGTCGCGAAGCGACGGTTAGGGACGGCACTTGGTTGCGACAAAGCCTCCCGATCGCTGTCGGTCAATAAGGATGCCGGTCCTGAAATCCGTGAATCGTGCTCGAGGAAAAGTGAAGTCCAGCAAGCCAGAACTCGCGACGGACAACCCCCTCACCGCCGAGATTTCCCCTTTGTCCGTCGTGCCTGCCGCCCGCCGCGCCAAGATCATCTGCACCATCGGCCCTGCCTGCCACTCCGAAGCTGCCATGCGCGACCTGCTTCGTCTGGGCATGGATGTCGCCCGCCTCAACTTCTCCCACGGCTCGCACGAAGATCACGCCCGCAACATCGAACGATTGCGCCACGCCGCTGAAAAAGAAGACCGCACCGTCTGCATTCTGCAGGATCTGCAAGGCCCCAAGATCCGCACTGGACGCCTGGAGCGCCACGAACCCGTGCTGCTCGAAAGCGGCTCAACCGTGATCATTACCCCGCGCGACATCGCCGGAACCCACACGCGCATTTCCACCACCTTCCCCGATCTTGCCCGCGAGGTCGCGCCCGGCACGCGCATTCTTCTGTGCGACGGTCTGATCGAATTGCGCGTGCGCACCGTGCGCGGCAAGGATGTGGTCTGCGCCATTTTGAATGGCGGAACTTTGGGTGAGCATCAGGGTATCAATCTGCCCGGCACCGCTTTGTCGATTCCCGCCATGACCGAAAAAGATCGCAAAGATCTCGAGTTCGGGCTCAAACACGGCGTGGATGCGGTTGCGCTTTCCTTCGTGCGCTCCGCCGCCGACGTGAACATGGTCAAGCAAATCATCATCGGCCACGGCAGTGACACTCCTTTAATCGCCAAACTGGAGAAGCCGCAGGCCATTGACCACCTCGAAGAAATCCTCGAAGCTTCCGATGGCGTCATGGTTGCTCGCGGCGATCTGGGCGTCGAGATGGCGCCAGAAAAGGTTCCAGTCATTCAGAAGCATGTGATCCGCCGCGCCGCCGAGTGGCGCAAGCCGGTGATCACGGCCACGCAAATGCTCGAGTCGATGATCGAAAACCCGCGCCCCACGCGCGCCGAAGCCAGCGACGTGGCCAATGCCATTTTCGATGGCACCGACGCGGTTATGCTTTCCGCGGAAACCGCCAGCGGACGCTATCCCCGCGAGGCGGTCGCCATGATGTCGCGCATCGTGATTGAAGCCGAGAGCAACATGGGAGAGTTCACCCTGCCCCGCCGCCGCCGCGACCGGCACGGCCTCTCCGTCGCCGAAACCATCTGCGAATCCATCGCCCACGCCGCCGAAGACCTGCCCATGGGCGCCATNNGCCGTTTTCACCGAGACCGGCAACACCGCCCGCATGATTTCCAAATACCGGCCGCAGGCTCCCGTCTACGCCTTTACTCACAACTCCACCGTGGCCCAGCGCACAAACCTCTACTGGGGCGCGCATCCCATGAAGTGCGGCCAGGGGCTCTCCAGCGACAGTATGGTTGACGTGGCCGAGCATGAGCTGTTGAGTCGTGGATTGCTCAAAGCCGGGGACGTGCTGGGAGTGGTCGCGGGCACGCGCCAGGCTTCCGGTTCCACTAACTTCATGCGTCTGCACGTAGTCACCGCAGAAGAGGCGGCCGCGGTCACGCACTCCCCACGCAAGCGCGCCGCCGCACGTCAGAAGCTATAATCGCGGAGTATGTCCCAGGAATTCCTATCTGTCGCGATCTGGGAGCCTCTACCTGGCATGGAGGCCACTTCGCTCGCGACCATTCGCGAACTNNTACGTGCTGCTTCGTTACTGGAACTCCGAGCAGGCCCGCCACGCCGCGCAAGAGGATCCCGAACTGCTGCGCTGCTGGGCTCGCTTGGGAAATGAGATTCAAATCCTGAAGGTTTATGAGAAGCTGGAGGAAGTTGGCGTATAAGATCGCCGGCATCGCCAAATGAGGCAGTCTTTGATCAGCCTGCTAAGGATTNNGTGGACCCATTCGTGCGAGGCCTTCTGCATCGCCCTGCCAATCCCCGCGGCGGAATTGTTCTGACTCACGGCGCCGGATCAAACTGCCAGGCTCCTCTGCTGATTGCATTGGCGGAAGCTTTTTCCGACGCCGGCTTCGTCGTGCTGCGCTGCGATCTGCCATTTCGTCAGGATCGGCCCTACGGTCCACCGGGGCCGGGCGACGCCAAGCGCGATCGCGCCGGACTGAAGAATGCAATGGCCGCCATCAAGAATCTGGCCGCCGGCCGCGTCTTTCTCGCCGGCCACTCCTACGGCGGACGGCAAGCCAGCATGCTCTGCGCTGAGCTTCCTGAAAAAGCCCCGGAAGAAGCCGCGGGCCTGCTCTTGCTGTCTTACCCTCTGCATCCGCCTCGCAAACCCGAGCAGCTTCGCACCCAGCATTTTTTCAATCTGCGTACCCCAGCGCTCTTTGTTCAAGGCACGCGTGATCCCTTTGGCTCGATCGCTGAAATCGAACAAGCCTTAAAGCTAATCCCCGCGAAGACCAGGCTTCTGCCCATCGAAGGCGCCGGTCACGATTTGGGATTCAAAGCCAAGGCCGGGCGGGAAGCGTTATCCGCGAAAGTGTTGGCGGAATTCCAGGCGTTTTTCGCGGGATAAAGAGTTAACTCCAGGCCGATTCAAGGTCTTGCCTGCATTCGAATCCGCGTAAATCCACGAAAATCCGTGGCCAGGGTTTAGTTCACCCAGCCCGACTTCGACCCGCCGTTCCCCTTGCCCGGATCGTCATCCGGCGGGACGTAGTTTCCATGCTCGTCGAAATGGACGTCGCGGTCGTGGGCCCGCATGTAGACTTCAAACTTCCTCGCCGCCCGTCGCCGCCTCCAGCGGTAATATTCATTGCGGAAGCTGAAATATCGCTCCGTGGCGCCAAACATCAGCCCGCGGCCGGGAATGAACTTGACGTAGAGAAATCCGAAAAGCAGTCCGCCCAGGTGAGCGAAGTTCGCTACTCCACCCTGCGAGGGTTGGAAGGTTGCAATCACCACGACGAAAATAATGATCGCCACAAGGTATTTGGCTTTGATCGAGAATGGAAACGGGAAAAGGAAGATTTCGCGGTCACCGTAGAGCATTCCGAAAGCTATCAGCAAGCCGTAGATTCCGCCCGAAGCCCCAATCGTAGGAACGATCGGTGAGGCTCCCGGCAGCCCCGTGTAAGAAACTCCCAGCGTCACCAGCGCCGCACCGACTACGCAGAAAAAATAAAATTCGAGAAACTTGCGCGAACCCCAGTCCTGCTCCTCCTGCGAGCCAAACATCCAGAGCGTCAGCATGTTCAACAGCAAATGGCCTACGCTGGCATGCAGGAAGGAGTACGTGACGAGCTGCCATACGAATCCATAGTGCAGCACCAAAGCCGGAACCAGGCCTAGGTAGACCTCCACATCGCGCGCAAGTTGATGGGCGACCGCGCCCAAAACCACCTGAAGAAAATAGACTGCCGCACAAATGATGATAAGGCGCTTCACCCACCGCGTGAACGGCGGAAAGCTCAACGACATAGTGCGTCCACGATACATAGAATAGCCAGTGGTCAGTCTGCCGGTGGAGAGAACGGCTGAGGCTGCATTCTTTCTGTCATCTTATCAGGTTACGTCGTTCAGACCTT
>PLKR01000317.1:5891-6744 GCA_003140655.1 Acidobacteriaceae bacterium
GCCAGCGTCGCCGCATTCAGCCGTGCTACGCGCGTCACATAATCGAAGTCCACAAACTTGGGCAGATCGCCATATTCAATTCCATTCTCGGTGCGCACATTCTGATGCTGGTGATGGACGTCCTCACGAAACTCGGTGAAGCGCACTGCGGCAAATCCCTGCTGGTTGAAAGAAGAATGGTCGCCGCCGCGCAGATACCGGTCCAGCCGGAACACCAGCATCGGTTTCACGCCCACGTCATCTTTATAGGCGCGGCCCACGTCGGCGATATAGCGCGCCAATTGCCGCGACCCAGAGTCGTTCTCACCGCCCAACCCTCGGATCCGCCGGATCTCCTGCTCCGTGGCCGCAGCGGGCAACCCCTCGGAAAAGATGCGCACCACCGAGTGATCCTGCTCCCCGCCCTGATCGCCGCCCACAATGTCATTGTTCAGCACTGCTTCGATATTCCAGCCTTGTTCCTTCGCCATCTTCGCGAAATGGTGGCTGCCGTTCAGCCCCTGCTCCTCGCCCGCGACCGTCAAGAAAATAATCGNNAGCGCGTCGCTATTGCGCGAATCGTAGTGCCCGGTCACCAGCACGATGCGCTTCGTGTTATCCGAACCGGCTCCCTTCAAGACCGCATAAACATTGGTAATTTCGGTGGGCTGAGGAATTCGGTCGGTGGCCGGTTCGGTGAAGCTGTCAGTTTTCACCTCCAGGCAGCCGCCGCAATCTTTGGCATAGCGCTCGAACTCTGATTTGATCCAATCTCGCGCCGCGCCAATCCCGCGTCCCACTGCGATCGAATCCGGGTCCTGCGCCGAGATCGTCGACCGCGTTCCAAAGCTAGCCAGCTTCTCAATATTCGCCC
>PLKR01000539.1:0-1958 GCA_003140655.1 Acidobacteriaceae bacterium
TCGACGGGATCGCGCCGCATGAAGCGCAGTGTACCGGAAGCGGGAACGGAGAGCCAGTCGAGGGTGAGTCGTCGTTGGTCTTTTGTCGTTAGCCAAAACATCGTTCACGTAAAGTTGCGGGTTTCTGGCCGCACGATAGATGGCGAAGCGAACTCTTCCGTTGCAGGTGGGGTGCGGCCCAACGACTGACGACCAACGACGTTCCTTAACAAAGAATTCTTCCGTTTGNNTTGCATAATTGTGTTGACACTGCGTTCATCCTGCCGCAATATCTTGTATCAAGGACGCTGCCCGTACTACAAGTTGGGTTGCGTTTGCAATCGGGTCCCGTAGTTGTCACACCCTTTGCAAGGGAAAATCGTTCACGGAGGAACCTTCATGGCAACGAAGAAGAAGGCAAAAAAGAAGAAACACTAACCGTCTGCGAAACGATACTTCGCATGGGCTAAGAATTCAACCAGCCTCTCAGGAGAAGCACCTCTTGAGAGGCGTTTTCTTTTTGCGGGCAATTAGCAGCCAGCCATTAGCATTTGGCCTTGTCCCCGGCCGAATTCGGCTTTCCAGCGGCTGAGCGCTNNTCTCCAGGTGTGGCACAATTGTGAATCATCGGCTTCGAACCGCGGGTGCAAACATGAATGCGAACATGAGTGCCAGGAAGAAGAGCGCGGGCAAGAACAAGACGGATGAAATCTTCATCCCCGACAAACTCTACTTCCGCATTGGCGAAGTGGCCACGTTGTGCCGCCTGCCGGCCTATGTGTTGCGCTTCTGGGAGAGCGAGTTTCCGCAACTCAAGCCGGTGAAAAGCAGCACCGGCCAGCGTATGTACCGCAGACGCGATGTGGAAAGCGTGCTGCGCATCAAGCAACTGCTCTACGAGCAGGGATTCACCATTGTGGGTGCGCGCCAGCAATTGCGCTCCGAGGCGAAAACCGAGAAAGGGCAGGCGGCGATTCCATTCCCCGCGCAGTCGGTGGCCGAAATCCAGCACATCCGCCAGGGCCTGCGCGAGATCCTGAACTTGCTCTCCACGCGGCGCACGGGATAATCAGGGGTTGGGTCTTAGGGTTGGGTCTTGGGATTCCTAACACCCAAGACCTGGGACCGGCGCTTCCTTATCTTCACGGTCCTTACGCCACGTGCTCCGGAGTTGGCTTCTTGATCTTTCCTGCGTTCGCGGCATCCAGGCGGATGCGGCTGACGCGTGACGTTTCCTGAACTAGATCATCGGTGACGCGAGCGGCTTCCCCGGCCATCACGGACCCTGCGGCCAATGCAAAACGCAGCGCGTCGGCCTGGTCGTCGAAATAGAGAATGACTTGCCCGGACATAAGAATTCTCCCGAGTGTGAACTACTTGCACCTGCGGCTAGGAAAGAACTTCAACGAGAGCGGCACGACGACCAGCATGATTGCTGAGACTTCTCAATTGTGCGGGAGAGACGGCTCCGGTCAAAGTACTTTTCTTGGTTCGGGGCCGGGCGGCATGCAGGGTCGCCGGCTAAAGAGGATTGAATGGTCGGGACGGGCAGATTTGAACTGCCGACCCCTCGCACCCCAAGCGAGTGCTCTACCAGGCTGAGCCACGTCCCGACGAGGAAGGAACCCGCTGCTTCGTCTCCGCAGCGGATGGGGTTTCACCAAAGAATTTTACCACCAGCGGCGCAGTTTCGCCTGACCGCACACTTCTTGGAGTTGACAGTCTGGTCACCTTCTCTTGCGTTTCGACTTCTTAGAGAGGGGTCTGGGCGCTGGACGGCGAGGCGTTTCTTCCAAAATGGCGAACTGAATTTTCTTCTCCACGGGATCGATGCGGTCGACCAGCACGCGAATTCTTTGTCCTAGGCCGTAAGTCTTGCGCGAACGCTGGCCGATGATCTGGCGCGTGTTCTCGTGGTAGGTGTAGAAGTCGTCGGTGAGCGTGTTCAGCGGGACCAGGCCTTCGACGAACAAATCGGT
>PLKR01000539.1:2019-4214 GCA_003140655.1 Acidobacteriaceae bacterium
CGAGCGCGCCTGAAACTCCAATCGGCACATCTCCCTCCCGCTTCTCCGCCGACTCGCGCAGCACCTCTTTCAAGATGCGATGCACAATCAAGTCGGGATAGCGGCGAATCGGCGACGTGAAGTGCGTGTAACTGATAGCCGCCAGCGCGAAGTGGCCAAGATTCTCTTCCGAATAGCGCGCCTGCTTGAGTGAGCGCAGCATCAGGTAGCTCAGGATGCGTTCCTCTGGTTTGCCCGCGATCTTGGCCGCCAGCTTCTGGTACATGCGGGGGGTGATGTGNNNNTAGACGCGCTTGGCGTCCGGCTTTTCATGAATTCGATATAGAGACGCGATGCGCTTCGATTCCAGATACTGTGCGACGCATTCGTTGGCCGAGAGCATGAACTCTTCGATCAGACGATGGGCAATGTTGCGCTCCGAGCGTGTGATGCTTTTCATTAGGCCGAATTCGTCGAACTCGATGACCGGCTCGGGCAGATCGAAGTCGATCGACCCACGGCGCTGGCGTTTGCCGTTGAGGATCATCGCGAGATCGCGCATGAGTTCGAATGTCGGCACGAGCGTTGCGTAGAGCTGGCGCGCGCCGGCATCGCCTTCAATCACGGCGTTGACGGCGGTGTAGGTCATGCGCTCGGACGAACGAATGACGCCTTCGCATATCTCACAGCCAACGATTTCGCCGCGCGGATCGATTCGCATCACGCACGACAGCACCANNCATGGGCACCGCGCGGTCTGGAAAATAGACGCTGGTGCCGCGCAGCCGCGCTTCCTGGTCGAGCGCGGAGTCTGGCGTGACGTATTGGGCCACGTCGGCAATGTGGACTTGTAACTCGAAGTTGCCGTCCGCGAGCGTGCGCACCGTCACGGCATCGTCGAAGTCGCGCGCTGTTTCACCGTCGATGGTGACAATCGGCAGCGCGCGAAAATCGCGCCGATGGCGAAGTTCCTCTGCCGGGATGACGGTCGGGATGTCTTGCGCCTCCTCGAGCGTGGCCGCGGGAAAGTGGTGCGGCAGGTGAAACTTGCGGATGGTGATTTCGACGTCGACGCCGAAATCATCCTGGCGGCCGAGGATTTCAATGACGCGGCCGCGTGGATTCTGCGTCGGCGTGGGCCAATCCGTGATTTCAACGTCAACCACCACACCTTCGAGATCATCCCATTCGGGGCGGTGCGCGGCTTCATCGCCTAGCACGCGGTCGACCGATTTGCTGTCATTCTTCTTTCGTTTCTCGGCGTCCCGCGCGTCCTCTGCGGTTTTGGTTTCCGGATACTCCGCCCCCGCCGGGATCACGATCTCCATCGTGATCTTGCTGTCGATCGGCTTCACGGAATTGTGGCGGCTGCCGTAATGAAAGATCCCGACCACGGTGGGATGCGCGCGCATCACCGGTCGCACGATGCGGCCTTCGGCGCGTCCATCGGGACGAATCGCGGTGATGTCGACCAGCACACGGTCGCCGTGCATGGCGTTGCCGATGGCGTGCGGCGCGATAAAAATATCTCCCGCGAGACGCGACTTGAGAGACGCACTCAGCGAACTCGCGTCGGGAATGACGAAGCCGAAGCCGTCGCGGTGCATGGTGAGGCGGCCGACGACTAGATTCTTGTCGGCTGCGGCTTGCGGCAGGGCGTAGCGGTCGGAATTGAGCTGAATCAGTTCGCCGGCGGCGACCAGCTTCTGAAGCAGCGCGTCGAGNNTCGCCGCGTGCGTCGCCGTGCAGGCCAAGCTCACGCACCAACTGCTTGAATCCGGCAGACCGCTTCGGCTGGCGGGCAATGTGTTTCAGGATGGTCGAGTCGGAAAGCATGCGGAGCAGTCAGCTATCAGCCGTTCTGCTCTCAGGATACCCCACCCGTGGAGGCCTTCTAATCATTTCGGTGGCGGAGGCAGCGCCGAAACGTCAAGATTGTGCATCACAACGATTTCCCAACGCCCCGCATTCTTCGCCATCACGAAACTCAGCAATCCTTCCCGCTCCGGCCGGGGATTGCCTTGCGGGTCCATGGCACCTGTCAGCTTCCACCGCACATCCACGGCGGCAACGTCCGGGCGGATGAAGCGCGTCTTGATGTCCGTATATTCCTGGTGGCTCTTGCTGAAGATGGTGGCAAATATGGGCGCGTGGAAGTCTTCAATTTTGGAGCGCCCGCTCGCGCCCGTGCCTCGCCAGTTGGTGAAGTCTGCGTC
>PLKR01000539.1:4310-11939 GCA_003140655.1 Acidobacteriaceae bacterium
TGATGCAACTCATGGCCTGCGATGATGTAAGCCAGCGCCCGCACGGTGATTTCATTCTTGTTCGCGATGCCGCGCCGCCCCCATGCGGCTTCGTCAAGATTGCGCAGCAGCGAAACAGTGGCGCGGCGTACGGCGATGAAGTCTTCCACCAGATCGGCCAGCGGACGCTGCGCGAAAGGTCCATTGCGCACGTAGTCGTCCTGCTCGAAGCCTTCGACGGGAGTGGCGTCAGCGCGCGCGATGCGCAGGGCGCGGTAGGCGAAGATGCGCTCGGTGTCGCAGACGTGTCCGAGGACTTCCTTCGCGTTCCACTTCTCCGGTGCGTAGCGGAAGTCGCCGTCGTCATCGTCACGGCCGGAGAGCAGCAGCATCGTTTGGCGGCGCTGCTGGTCAAGCGTGTCGAGAATGTCGTCGCCCTTAACCAGGCGAATATAGCGGTCGTAGTAGGGCGCGTATTCGCCAGGCTGTGGCCGGGCGATGGCAAAGGTTGGAGGAGTGACGACGGTTGATTCCGGCATGTTTTGCTCCCTGCGAGGCTGGATTAACGTCTTCGATAAATGTTCGAGCCACGAGCATACTCCCAGCACCTGTGGAACTGTTGCCTGGCAGAGTTTTTTCCGGGAATCCTTACACGGTAAGAGAGCCGATATAGAGGGGTAGCTGATTCGAGTGACCAGCCTCCGGAGGACACTGAAGGACGTACCATGATAGGAAACTCTGTTGAAAATAAAGGGTTTTCCACAGCGCTCATTTTGAGACTGGGGAGTACAATTCGATTTGGTCACGCAAGTGCGGCGTGTGATTCCTAATCCCAACAAGGAAAGGAAGTTTTAATCCATGTGGAAGCCGACGAATCAGCCTCAGACCCCCGGGCGCCCCGCCGAGCCGGAGCGTCCAACCATGTCTATTCCGAATGCGCCCGCAATGATGGCGAATGAGCCCGCCGTTGCGCCGCGTCCGGCGACAACGGCCACTACCACCGCGGACCAGGCCACGATCGGCAAATCGCTGGTGATCAAGGGCGAGGTGACTGGATCGGAGTCCCTCTATATTGATGGCCGGGTCGAGGGTTCGATCAGCCTGGCGGGCAACCGCGTCACCATCGGGCGCAACGGAGTGGTCGCGGCCAACATCAACGCCCGCGAGATCGTNNGCGGCGCGCATCTCGATTGAAGACGGCGCCTACTTCAAGGGCGGCATCGACATTCGCAAAGGCGGCCAGCCCACGCAGCAGAAGCCCAACGGCGAGGACAAGAGCGCTCCAGCGCCCGAGCCGGCGGCGATTGGCGCCAGAGCTTAGGCTCGCGGTGGCGGCGTCTCGCTCGGGGTTTCGCAAGGAGATTGGTGGCGGAGTTCGCAGTGAATGCGAATGTCCGCCATTTTGTTGTTCGGATGCTTCACGGTTGCGTTCCCGCTCCCATAATCTCTTTGCCCTCGCCTTCGGCGACTCCGGGATACGCCGCTGCCTTGCGTCTTCGCAGATCGTTGGGCAACTGCGAGCGCAGCAGCCACAAGCCGACGGCGGTCGCTGCCGCCCAGGTGACTGAAATCAACCCTAGCTGCAGCACGTCGGCGACGCGGCTGCCGTAACCAGAAATGAACGGCGTGACACTTCTTGCCACCTCCAGGCTTAATCCTCCGGCGACAACTGCTGTCAACGCGGACTTTCCCAGCTCATCCCACCGCAGTGTTCTCAGCGAAACCAGTTTGCGATAGTGCAGCAGCAAGGCCAGCGCCAGCAGATTTGCTCCAATGCCAATGTCAGAGGCAAACGCCAGGCCGACTACACCATATCTGTGGAAGAGCAGCGAATACACCGGTAATGACGCGCCCGTGATCACCGTGACTGCAACCATCGGAGTCAGCGTGTCGCCGGCAGCGTAGAAGGCGCGGGCGTAAAGTCCCTGGGCGGACCAGAGAGCGAGCGAGAGCGAGAACCAGAAGAAATAGACGGCTGTGCTTTGCGTGTCGGAAACCAGAAAACGTCCGCGGCGATAAACCAGATCGATCAACGGGAAGGCGGCGGCCATCATCCATCCGGTAGCAAGTAGCGACGCGGCGGAGACGCGATACACGGAATCGTTTACCGTCCTGGCAAATTCTTGCAGGCGCTTTTCGTTGAACAGACGCGCGAAAAATGGCAGAGAGGCTTGCCCTGTGGCTTGGCCTAAGACAGCAATCGGCACAGCGAACAATCGCTTGGCGTAATTGAGGCGGGCGATGTCGCCCACGCCGCTGGAGGCGTAGTGGCGCAGAATCCAGTCGTCGGCGGTGACCAGCGACACCCCGAGCATCAGCGGAATGGATAGCTTTACCCACTCGCGGAACGCGGGATTCATCACGTCGAACGACGGACGGTATCCGGTGCCGATGCGGGCAGCGCCGATCACGCTGGCCAGGAACGGGCCCGCAACACTGCCCGCCAGCGCACCATAGGCCAGCGATGCAATCCCGAAGTGACGGCCGCCAATCACTCCTCCGGCAATGATGAACACGTTGTAAAGCAGCGGCCCGAATGCCGGCAAAAGAAACAGCCGGTGCGAGAGCAGGACGGCGGAGACGACGCCTCCGACGTAAAAGAAGATCTGTGCCGGCAGCAGAATGCGGGTCAGATGGACGGTCAGGTCGACTTGCGCGGGCGAGAAACCGCCAAACATCCAGCGCACGAACTGCGGCGTGAAGATTTCAGTGAAGATGGTGCCGGCAATCATCACCGTGGTCATGACCGTGATGACGACGGAGAAGGTTTTCTGCGCGTCGGCATCGCGTTTTTCCGCGAGAAACCGTGTATAGATCGAGATGAATGTAATGGAAGCCGCACCCCCGGCCACAATGTAGTTGAGCCAGTCGGGTAGGGTGAAGGCGGCAACGTAGGCGTCCGTCTGCGGTCCGGCGCCGAACGCGTATGCGATATAAGCCTCGCGGATGTAGCCGATCACGCGCGAGAGCATGACCGCCGACATCAGCAGCAGGGTGGCCGAGAAAGCCGTGTGCTGGTGCGAGGGTCGAAAGAACCGCAGAAGTCTGGTCATGGGCTGCGGATTTAGGTCCTAGTTCAAGTCTGCGGCACCCAGTTGGTTGAGATGATGGCCCAGATGCGTAAGATAGTCCGTCGCAAGAAAATCAAGGGTGACCGCATCGCCCGAGCCGATGCGGCAAACCGTTTCCAGTTTAGACGCCGGCAACCGTGCTATTACGTGAGCGAGGTAGCGATTGTAAGCGGCCCACAGCGCAACCAGGAGTTGCCAATCAGCGTCTTGAACCGCTTGCACCCGCACGCTTCCGCCCTGGTCGTAACCAGGAAAATCCAAAGATGTTTGAAGAGCCGCTCGAACGAATCGTTGGTGGTTGTTTGAGGCCGAGTCGATTAGATGCCCGATGACCTGTTTGCGCGACCACCCGCCTGGCAATATCGATTGAGTACTTTCGGTCTCACTAATTTCGCGAAGCCTTGGCTCCGCTGCCTCGACCAGGGATAGTAACTTTTCACTTAGCTCCGTCATTCGATTCCCTCATCATTTGTGAAGTATATCCGTATCGTTTGGCATGGTCTCGTTTAGGACACCGTACCGATTTGCGGAGAGCCCCTATCACCCGTGCGCGAGACATGAATTTCCTCCAAAGCCTACCAGAGCCTTCCGTTCACGACTGAGTTTATCGTTCGAATCGAACCCGACTGGTTCCTTGGTTGACACTGGTAGCGGCTGCGTCTGACTCTGGTCTGCGTCCTAGGGTCGCAATTCCTTACGCAGCGGGTAGTACTTGTTGATGGGCCGGTCATCTTGATGGGCCGGTCATCGCTGAGAGCGGGTGTGGCGGGAGATGCCGAAATGAGCTGATCGATGGGCAGTTCGTAGTTCAGGAGGCGTGCGAATCGGCCTTCTGCGTTAGGTTGCTTATCCCACTCAACCAAATCGGCAGCGGCGGCCCGGTGTTCCGCGATAGCCGCCTTGCATGGTCATGACGTCGGCGAAATTCAGTCCTCTGGCAGTGACGCGGACCAATGTCTGTCCCGGCCTCACGGCGGGTTCGGCCGTCTCTTGGATGGCGAGCGCGTCCGGGCCGGACAGGCTGGCGATCACTAAGGCTTTCATGCAGGGAAGTCTAGCAGGACGGGCACCCCCTCGGGTCACAGGAACCCACCACGGAATGTGTTGTAGAGACGTAGCTTGCTACGTCTTGCCGGCGGCGAGGAAGACGTTGCAAGCAACGTCTCTACGGACGGGAGTGTGACGATGCATCGTTTCTTCGCCGCCTATTTGCCGTCGGGTATATACTCTTGGCGTAAGGTTTACTGAGTTCCTTCCGGCCACGCCTCCACGGGCCGGGACGGGGCGTACATTCATCCCCCTAATTCTTGCGCGCCCCGCATGCTGATTTGCCGATTCCCGCCCGGGGCGGCGAGGAAATGGCACCGGTGCCGCACGCCAGAGGTTCAGCGGAGCTGCATTCGGGGGAGGTCATACTGTGGACTTGATTCTGGTACGTCTTCTTTTTGTCATCGTAGTTTCAGTTGCGTGCTATTTCATTGAGCCCTTCCGGCTGTCCCAACCGCAGGATGCGGGTGTAGGCGCGCTGGTCGGTGCGGGCATCGTCCTGTTCGAATGGAAACTGCGGACGGTGAGCCTGAAGCGGTTGATCGGCGCGGCCATCGGGAGCGTCCTCGGCATCTGCGGGGCCTACCTGTTCGCGCTGGTAATTCGCAGCAGTGTGCCCGCCGGTAACACCCAGAGCTTCCTGCAACTGCTGGTGATGTTGCTGATGGCCTATGTGGGACTGATCGTGGGCGCGAGCAAGGGCGACTTGCTGAACCTGGCGGCTCTGGGCGGGATCTTTGGCGGCGAGAAGCAAGGCAAGAAGAGTTACAAGATCCTCGATACCAGCGTCATCATCGATGGCCGCATTGCCGATATTGCCGAAACCGGATTTCTNNCTGTCGATTCAGATTGTGGAGGATGATTTCCCCGCCGTCCGCGAAGTCGATCTGAAGCTCATCGAGCTGGCCAAAGTTTACGAGGGCAAGATCATCACCAACGACTTCAACCTGAACAAAGTGGCGCAGTTGCAGGGTGTCGAGGTGCTGAACATCAATGAGCTGGCCAATTCGCTCAAACCGATCGTGCTGCCCGGCGAGATCATGAAGGTCTTCATCCTGAAAGAAGGCAAGGAATACAACCAGGGCGTCGCCTACCTGGACGACGGCACCATGGTGGTCGTCGATAACGCCCGAAAGATGATTGGCAAGACGATTGATGTCTCGGTCACTTCCGTGTTGCAGACTACAGCGGGAAAGATGATCTTCGGCAAGTGGGATGAGCGCGCCTTCAGCCGAATCAGCGTGGCGGTCCCGCCCGCAGTGCCGGTAGTCACGAGCACGGCGGTGCCGCCAGCCGTGGTCCCGAGCACGCTGGTGGAGACTAAGCCTCAGCCTTAAGACTGGGGAAACCAAGCGCGCGGAACTTATCGGCATTGGTCAGCTGCCTAGATTTAGCTCATCGAATGTGGAACGGCGCAGCCGATCGTCGCGTATCAGGGATGTTATGGTGCCTCGTCTCTCATGCCTCTCCCTGGCTCTCCTCGCCTGCAACGCCTGGGGCCAATCGACTCCCAGCTCCCAGGACCACATCCGCGCGGTCGAGACCGGCCTCGGACCTCCCGTGGTGGTCATCGGCCAGCCGCCCGACCGCAGAGACCTACTGGCGGAGATGAAGAGGNNTACGGCATCATGCGGGAGGGCGGCGCGCCCGTCACCCCCGACACCCTTTTCCAGGCCGCGTCCATCACCAAATCGGTCACCGCGACGGCCGCTCTTCACCTCGTCGAACAGGGCAGGCTCTCGCTCGACGCTCCCATCCAGACCGAACTAAAGAGCTGGACACTTCCGCAGAACAGTTTCACCGCACAGCATCCGGTCACGTTGCGCGAGCTTCTGTCCAACACCGCCGGGACCTCGGTGTATGGCTTCGATGGCTACGCCGCTGGAGCGCCCATTCCAACCCTCGAGCAGGTCCTCAACGGAGCCAAGCCCGCTAACTCTGCTCCCATCGTCGTCGAGATCGCTCCGGGAAGCGAATTTCACTACTCGGGTGGAGGTTTCACCATCGCGCAGCAGGCCACGATCGATGCCACGGGCAAGCCGTTCCCCGAGATCATGAAGACGATCGTCCTCGACCGCGTTGGAATGCGCAGCAGCACTTATCAGCAGCCGATTGACCCCGCACTGCTCCCGAATGTGGCGTTCCCGGTCGATAGCGACGGTAAGCCGATCCCCGGCGGGCCGCACACCTACCCGGAGATGGCCGCTGCCGGCCTCTGGACTACGCCTTCAGACCTCGCGCGATGGATCATCGAGATGCAGCATTCGCTCGCAGGGAAGGCAAACCATGTTCTCTCTGCCGCAATGACCCGCATCATGCTCACAAGGGTCAAGAATTTCCCGGATTCGCCGGACGGCTACGGCCTAGGCGTCGCGGTGCTGACCGTCGGCGGTAAACCTGCCTTCACCCATGGCGGTGCGAACGAAGGCTACCGGTGCACCTACTTCGCCTACGAAAATGGTGATGGTGCCGTCGTGATGACGAACAGCGATAATGGGGACGCGCTCATCCATGAGATCACGACCAGCATTGCTCACGAGTACGGCTGGCCAGATCCGCAGGAGCAGCGCACGCTTGTCGCCGTGCCTCTAGCCAAGCAGATGCAGTTTGTCGGTAAGTTCGCCGCCAAGAACGACTCCAATTTGGAAATCACTTCCGGTGAAAACCACCTGCAGCTCTCCATTAACGGCGATCCACATCGGTCGCTTCTGACCTCGTCACCCACTTCGTTCTTTGTGACCGACAGTACGCTGCAGATGAGCTTCGAGACACCGGACCGCGGAGTCCTTATCTTTGGAAAGCAGAAAGTCCCATTTGAACGCGTAAAGAAAGACACACCCTAATCGAGGAACGCCGCAGCCCTGCCGGCAGTTGACCCTCCGGTAGATCGTGCCTGCACGTGCCTGGCAGTTTTCGCGGCGGCCTCTACGTACTCGGCGGTCGATTGCCTCGGATTGGATTGCCCCGGATTTGAACTCCTCGCTCCTGCACTCGTATACTTACAGCCCGCTATGAAGGTTGTCGTCATAATTCCGGCTGCGGGGCTTGGAACCCGCATGGCTCCAATGCCCGTCGGCACCAAAGGCAAGTTGAAGAAGTCGCCGCCTACCAAGCAGTTCACCGAACTGGGTGGCACGCCAATTCTCATGCACACGCTGCGCAGGTTTGCCGCCGTCGATGCCGTGACGGAGATCTGGATTGCTCTACGCGAAAGCGAGATTGCGGGTTTTCACGCGCGGCTCCAGAGAGAAGTGAAAGACGTTCTAAAGAAAAAGGTCGAGCTGGTGGTCGGCGGCGAGCACCGCCAGCAGTCGGTGGAGAGCGCGCTGAACGCAGTTGCAGCGGCGGCGCATGAGGATGATATCGTTCTCGTGCACGATGCGGTGCGCCCGTTTGTGACCCGCGAAATCATTCAGGACGTGATCGAGGCGGCGAAGAAATATGGTGCGGCGATTGCCGGCCTGCCCGCCGTCGATACGGTGAAGCAAGTCGAGCGCACGGCCGAGGGCGCGCTGATCAAAGCGACGATTCC
>PLKR01000539.1:12015-13911 GCA_003140655.1 Acidobacteriaceae bacterium
GCGGACATGGAACTGGCCGAGTTCTACTTAGGGAAATGAGCCACGGATTTGCACGGATTTACACGGATCGAGATCATGGCAACCGCGTAAACTTGCTAGTGATGAATACTCCACCACCTGGCCTGAAGCATTCCGAGCTGACCGAAAAGATCATCGGAGTTTTCTATGATGTGTACAACGAACTCGGCCACGGATTTCTTGAATCGACTTACGCAGAAGCGCTGGTCGTGGCCCTGGAGGAATCGGGGCTGAGCGCGTCACGGGAAGTCCAGGTGCCAGTTTGGTTTCGTGGTAGAAAGATCGGACAATACTACGCCGATCTGATCGTTGACGGCGTGGTTCTTCTCGAACTGAAAGCTGCCCGAGCGCCGGACTCTGCACACGAGGCTCAATTGCCGCACTATCTGCGTGCGACCGAAGTCGAGGTTGGCCTGCTGCTCAACTTCGGGCTGCGCCCCCAGTTCCGGCGTCTCTTATGTGACAATGACAGAAAGAAAATCCGTGAAAATCCGTGTGAATCCGTGGCCAAGGTTTCCGCATGAGAGTCGGCTACGGGTTTGATTCGCACGAGTTTCGCGAGGGGATTCCGCTGAAGATTGGCGGCATCGCGCTGGAGCACGACAAGGGGCTGGGCGGGCACTCCGATGGCGACGTACTGCTGCACGCTATCACGGACGCGTTGCTCGGGGCCGTGGCTGCGCCCGACATTGGCGCGCTGTTTCCTCCCTCCGACCCGAAGTGGAAGGGTGCGGACTCGGCGGTTTTCCTGCGCGAGGCGTTAAAACGCTTGCACGACGCGGGATATAGCGTGGCAAACATCGACGCCAGCCTGATTCTGGCCGCGCCGAAGATTGGACCGCATGCGACGGCGATTCGGGCGCGCGTGGCGCAATTGCTGGGAGTGCGCGCCGATTGCGTCGGGTTAAAGGCAAAGACTCCGGAAGGGCTCAATCTGGAGAACGCCGCGGTCGCGCATGTGGTGGTGCTGCTTGAAAAGCGGAAAGCTCCAAAGAAGGCGCGGAAGAAGACTAAGCGACCTTGAGCTACTTGCGCTGCGTTTCCGGCGCATTGATCTCCGCTGCTTGAATCAAGGCGCGGAAAATGGCGCGCGAGGGTTCGTCTTCGTTGACCGAGCGCTCGGGATGCCATTGCACGGCGAGTACGAAGTGGTCCGGGGCCGTGCCTTCCAGCGCTTCGATGATGCCGTCGTCGGGGCAGCGGGCCACGATGCGCAGGCCGTTGCCGATGGTCTCGGCTGATTGGTGGTGCGAAGAGTTCACCGGGACCACAAGTTTCCGCGCTTCCCGGTCTTTCCCGTTCACCATCCCGTTCACGATTTGGGCCAGCTTTGAATCGTTTTCAATTTCGACTGCATGCGCTACCGCGACCTTCTTCCCGGCTTCGTGATTGATACGCGTGCGCAACTCTTCCGGCAGAAAATCCGGGATGTGCTGGATGAGCGATCCGGTGCGGTAGACGTTGAGGCTTTGCAGGCCGTAGCAGATGCCGAGGACGGGCTTGCGCAGGTTGTAGGCGTCCTGCAGCAGGAGGTCGTCAACGGTGTCGCGGCGCGGGTCGGCGGCGGCGGTGCGCGGCGAGCGGGTTGCGCTGAACTTCGCGGGGTCCACGTCGGCATTGCTGCCGGGCAGGAGCACTCCGTCGCAACGCTCGATCATCTTCTTAACTTCGGCTGCTGTTTGGTCGAGCGGGATGCGGACGGGCTCGCCTCCGGCCTGCTCGACGGCGCGCTCGTATTGGGGAATCGCCCGCTCGCCGTATTCGCGATCGATGGAGTGCGGCATAGGGATGGCGATGCGGGGCGGGGCGTTGGTTGGCAAGCGGCTCATCCTTTCAACTCATCCTCTCGCATCAATTAACCCCTCGTATCAATTAACC